>JAFAHT010000097.1 GCA_019237095.1 Planctomycetaceae bacterium | reverse complement strand
GTGAGCGTTCACGGTGACCTGGCAGTTGCCGACCTTCCCCAGCGTGCCGGAGTATTGGCGGGCCACCCCCACGGAACCCTTCCCTTGCTTGGCGAAGCCGGTGTCGTCGGAGATCAAGACCCCGTCTCCCTCGCTGGGCCATTCAAGCATCCGCTCGACGCGCTGGCAGTTGAGGTCGTTCTCGTCCCAGTCCATGGCGGTGAGCAAGCCCTGAAGTCATTGCTCGGAGGTGCCGGGAACATTCTGGGCAAGGGTATCGCAGTTCTTGTTGGGCAGTTCGGTCAACAGCCCAGTCAGGTAACGTTCCAGGGCGTGGGGCCCCTCGCTCCGGGCGAAATGGACCCGGAACGGATCGAGGAACGCGGTCAACTCGGGCATCGGCTCGGAGGGAGCCTGCAGGATGCGGATAGTTGTGTTCAATTAATACTAGCTGCGTCCCTGTTTCCAGCCTCACGAGTCCTGATGCAGGGTCGTTTCTTCCTGACGGTGGTGGAGTTGACTATACGAGTCCTGATGGGGGGTCATTCCTTCCTGCTGGGCAAACTTAAGCTGTACAGCAGGAGCCAATGAGCCGTTACCAGCAGGCGAAACGGCAGCGTCAGGATTTGAAGACCAAGGCAAATCAGTTGAGGCAGGCGGGTCAGACAAGTGGGACTTTCGTCCAGGGGGAATTCCAGCATTGAAGATGGGGGAGAGGATGATTGTGAGCAGCTCTTAAGTCTGTACATTCGAGCCTTTTTCAATCCTGCTACAGGACCATAGCTAGTCTCGATTTGAGCCTGTAGCTCGTTCAGTGCGACCTGCACTTCATGTTCCGATGCACCAGTTTCTCTGACGATCTCTATACGGCTTTTCCAATCTTCACTGAGAAGACTCAGGACTTGTTGTTGAAGGCTATCCATCGAAGTCTCCTCTCTAGATACATCCATGTCTTCGCTCAGAGCCTCGCCCTTATGTTAATGAATATCGATTTCTGATGCAAGGGAAGAAGGCGTCTCCTGGTCGTCCCTGTTTCCAGCGCAGACGGTGAACGGCTTGCTCAAAACGTCAGAAGCGCCGTGCTCAATCCAGCACGCTTCGGGCGAGGAGTTGTGCGACCGCTATGCTTTCAGTGAAAACTGGATCACGCTCGCGGTCGGAGAGTTGTTTGCTCAGAAGTTCCGCCAGCGACGGCGCTTGAAAATTCGCCGAGCGTGGAGCGCTCACAACGTTCTCCAGCACAACGACGTGGCGGCGCGATTCTTCGGCGCGGATGACCACGGCGCCCGGCGTTCCCCCCAGCATGCACTGCAGACGGAGCGTCAAGACCTCGGGTGGACCCTCTGGCAGCCGGCGAATGCGGACGGGCACCACGCCGTGCGGCGCGTGGAGCTGCCAGCCGATCTCCAGCCCTTGCTGAACGTTCCCGGTCTGAACAGTCCAACCGAGCTGCGAGGTCAACCAGCTCACCAATTCCCAGGCCTGAACGACAGCGTGCGGACCGTGGTCGACGACCAGTTCTGTTGCGCTGGCGACGGCGCCGGGGGCCGCGGCGTCTTCGAAAGCCTGTTCGATAATGCGACTTCCGGCCCCGTCGGTCGGGTTGTTGCGACCATGCGATCCTCTCGGGACAAAGGCGGATGCTGTCAGTTTTCCGGCCTGGCATCGTTCTCGTGAAGCGTTCCTCGTAGTCCACGGCTTTCTGCAGCTTGAGACCCAGTTCGGAGATTGTACTGTCTTCGCGCTCTTCCGTCTGCACACGAGCCAGGATTGCGTCATCGGCTACGGAGCGCATCGACTCCTTCACCGAGAGCACGTTATGCCCCCGTTGCCGCAATTCCTGAATCACCATCCCGGTGACGTTCTCGTTGACGAGGAAGCGCATGGCTCGATTCTTCACGTCGGTAGCAGATAGACCCGTTCCGATTTCAGCACATCGCTGGCGTAGGACAGGCAAGCCTGAATGTCTTTCGGCGTCAGGCGGTCGTACTCATGGAGGATTTGCTCGACGGTCCAGCCCCGTCCCAAAAGCTCCATGACAAATTCGACAGCGATCCGTGTGCCCTTGATGACGGGCTTGCCGATGAACACCTTCGGGTCCACCGTGATTCGGTCGTGCCAGTCCATCGTGCTTCTCCTCTCCGGCGATTCGCCACAACCATGCCAGCCTCGGACTCTCTGCAACGACCCGTTCAATGAGAGTTCTCTTCCTTGCCGCCGGGATCCTCGTTGCTTGGGGGTTTCGCTTCGAACGCAAGGGCCGCCGAGTTGATGCAGTAACGCAGACCCGTGGGAGCGGGTCCGTCGTCGAACACGTGTCCCAAATGAGCATTGCAGGAGCGGCAGAGGACCTCGGTACGGGACATCCACATGCTGCGATCAGCTTCGGTGCCGACATTCTGCGGATCTACCGACTCCCAGAAGCTGGGCCAGCCTGTTCCAGAGTCGTACTTCGCGGTCGAATCAAACAAAGGCGTGCCGCAGCAGACGCACCTGTAGACGCCTTGGCGTTTGTTGTTCCAGTACTGCCCCGTGAAGGCCGGCTCGGTTCCTTTCTCACGGGTCACATGGTATTGCTCGGGGGTCAATTCGCATCGCCACTCCCCGTCGCTCTTGGCGACCTTGGGAGCTTCGTCGTTCGCTGCTCCAGACATCGTTACAGCTCTCCGTGGGGGATTACAGCCCGGGGTGTTTGCCTGCCAGATGACCGCGGCCGCAAGCGAAAACCACCCGATCCGGGTGATCAGCCGCAGCGCCATCGTTCCCATCGTGCCAGCCATGAGCTTCGCCCTCTTTCTTTATAGTGCGAAGCCCCAACTTCGGCAATCGGGCTACCGCTACAGCTCTTGCGGACAGGCGTGACCAGGTGGGGCGGGAAAACCGATTCAGCGGCGATGAAAGACGCGGCGATACACGGCCAGGAAGCGCTCCACGGTGGAAGATCGGCCATAGGGGAAGAGCTGCGGACGGAACCCTCCGGGCCGGCGCTGGAAGAGAACCTGGGGCTGGCTGAACTCGCGGAGCCCCAGCGCGCCATGGGTGCGTCCAAACCCGCTGGCCTTGCAGCCGCCAAACGGCGCCCCGGCGTGGGCGGTGGGCGTGACAGCGTCGTTGATGCTGACCATCCCGGCCTGAAGCCTGCTGGCCAGGTGGCGCGCGGCACTTGAGTTCCTGGTCCAGACGCTCGCTCCCAGCGCGAAGTTACTGGAGTTGGTCGCGGCAACCGCCGCATCGACGTCGGCAACGCCGCGAATCAGAACGACCGGGCCGAATGCCCCTGCCAGGGCTCCCTCAGCCTCGGCTGTTTCCGCCTGGAGAACGGTCGGAGCGTAGAACCAGCCGGGCCCGCTGAGACTCGTTGCTCCGGCCAGAACGCGGGCCCCGGCGCGGATTGCATCCTTGATCTGTCGATCGAAACGCTCGCGTGCACTCGCCGTGATCATGGGTCCGATGTCGGTCGCCGGCCGAGCGGGATCGCCCACCTCCAGCGCCCTGGCCCGGGCAGAGAACTCTTCGGCCCACGGCCGCGCATCCCCGATCACATAAACGCGCTTGACAGCGACGCATGTCTGTCCGCAGCCGACATAGGCAGCCCAGGTCAGGGCACCAACCGTGCTGTGCAAAGGCGCATCAGGCAGGATAATTGCAGCGTCGAAACCCGACAGCTCAGCGACCGCCGGAATGCCGCGCGCCCCGAGCCCGGCGATCACCCGCCGGCCATTCTCGATACCGCCCGTGAAGAACCCCTTGTCCAGATCTGACTCGACCAGGGCCTGACCCACCTCGGACCCGCCAAAAACCGCTGTCACCAATCCCGCCGGCACGCCCGCTTCCTCAAGGCTCTGCTGGATCTTCTGGCCGCTGCGCACGGCCAGCTCGGATGGCTTCCACACCACCGCGTTCCCCGCCGCCAGCGCCTGGGCGATGGGAGGAGCATTGAGAAAGAGAGGATAGTTCCAGGTCCCGATCATTCCCACGACGCCCACGGGGCACCAGCGCAACCGGGCCCCAGGCATCAGCAACCAGCGCTGCCATTCCGCTCCCACGCGCACGTCCCTGAGCGTGCGCTCGCCATGCTTGATCGTCCAGCGGAGCGCGTCGAGGGTGGGTACCACGTCCCCCGCGAGCGCCTCGACGCCGGGCTTGCCGATCTCGTCCCGGATCAGCGCTGTCCAATCGCCGGCATCACGGCCAAGGATCTGCCACCACCGGGACAGCACCTCGCGCCGCTGTTTCCACGGGCGCTGCCCCCAGTCCTGCTGCGCCGCCCGCGCCCGCGCAACCAGCTCGGCGACTCGCCCGGCAGGCGTGATTTTGATCCGGTCAACCTCGGCGCCTGTCGCCGGGTTACTGCTTATCAGCACGTCATCCAGAACCAGTGACATGAGCACTCTCGGCTTTTCTCGACAGTGACGTTGCGAACAGCCTGATTCATCAACTGCGCCGCGGGTTTCCGCGACGGTGCCGACCAATGCCCGTTTCGCTCGACCTCAACATCCTAAGGCAAGTTCTCAACGGCATCACTTAACTATGCTAGTTAATTACTTTTAATGCAAGTTGCCTTGTATTCCAGGCTCCCTCCGGTAGAGTGAATTAAGTATGCCCTTTCTGAGTTCAAGCAGTGACGAAAAGCATCCTGTGACGCGGTTCGGGCCAATGGCCGATCGAGGCTTGGCTGGTGTCGTGGTTTGGCCTCATGACCGAAATTCCGGGAATGTGTTCTGCTTGATCACCCCGGCACCGCTCTCGATCGACATTGAATCAATCTCCATGATCCGGCGACAAACCCCAAGTACAAGTCGAGGGGGACAGCAAGCCAGCATACCCCGCACGAGGAGACGAGACGATGAGCCGGGTCACCGAGGTCAACAATTCCGCGATGAACGGTACAGCGCCAGAGCAAGATGGGATGTCCACAACGCCTCATATCACGCCTCAGGGTTTCCTGGCATCGATCGTGGAGTCCTCGGACGACGCAATCGTGAGCAAGACGCTGGATGGGATCGTCACGAGCTGGAATCGCGCGGCTGAACGGATCTTCGGCTATTCCGCCGACGAGATGATCGGCCAGCCGATCAGCAAGCTCGCAGTCCCTGGCCACGTCGAAGACATGGTGCGGATTCTCGAGAAGCTGTCGCAGGGACAACGAATCGAGCACTACGAAACGATACGGCAAACCAAGGACGGGCGGACCATCAACATTTCGCTCTCGGTCTCGCCGATCCACGATGAGACGGGAAAGATCATCGGGGCCGCGAAGATCGCCCGAGACATCACCGAACGCAAGCGGTTTGAAGAACAGAATGCGACTTTGCTCGAGGAAATCCGTCAATCATCCAAGCACAAGGATGAGTTCCTGTGCTTGCTGGCACACGAGCTGAGGAACCCGCTGGCGCCGTTGCGAAACGCTGTCCATCTGCTTCACCTTCGAGGCAACGACTCGACAGTGGTCGCTCGCGTTCGCGACATGATGGACCGTCAGATCACACACCTGGGACGGCTCATCGACGACCTGCTGGACGTGTCGCGGATCACGCTTGGCACCATCAACCTGAACCGGGAGAGAACCGACCTGGCGCGTCTCGCCCGGCTCACCACGGAAGACCAGCGCGAAATCTTCGAGCACTCGGGCATCGCGATCGAGACCAGGCTTCCCGAGATCCCCGTCTGGGTGCACGGCGACCGTACCCGTCTGACCCAGGTTCTCGAAAACCTGCTGGAGAACGCCCGGAAGTTCACGCAAACCGGCGGCAGGATCGAGGTTGAGGTCGTTGCCGATCTCTCGCGGCAAGAGGCAGTCATGCAGGTGCGGGACACGGGTATCGGTGTCGATCCGGAACTCCTTCCCCGACTTTTCGAGCCATTCACCCAGGCCGATCGCAGCCTCGACCGCAAACAGGGAGGGCTTGGCCTGGGGCTCGCAATTGTGAAGCGGCTGGTGGAACTTCACGACGGCACCGTCAGCGCCCACAGCGCGGGCACCGACAAGGGGACGGAATTCACCGTCAGACTGCCACTTCAGGACGAACCGATGGCCCTCTCGGAGTCTCGACCGAGCCCGGCGAGTACGACCAAGCATATACGGGTGCTGGTGGTGGAAGACAACCGAGATTCGGCCGAGAGCCTGCGCATGCTGCTGGCCACCCAAGGGTATGAGGTGGCCCTGGCCTACACCGGCATTGAAGGCGTAGAGGCTGCCCGACGTGCCCGACCCGATGTGGTCATCTGCGACGTCGGACTTCCCGGTATGGACGGCTATGCAGTCGCGCAGGCGATCCGAACGAACCCTGGAACCGCCAAAGCCCGGCTGATCGCCGTCACCGGCTACGGGCAGGGCGACGATCGTGTGCGCGCGCTGGCCAGCGGCTTCGACAAGCACCTCGTGAAACCCGCCGACCCCGAAGTCTTGCTTGGCCTCCTGTCTTGAAAGCAGCGCGAATCCCTTCGATTCACGGCTCAACCGGAGTTTTCCTTCCGTTACAATTCCCCTATTGCCGCTTCACCACCGTGGCGAGCGGCCGGCCATGGCATCCGTGACGGCCATTTCGACGGCTTCCGCGTTGGCCTCCCGGCCCATTCTGCGATGGACCTCGGCGCGGATGGCCTCGACGTTGCCGCCGATGCCGGCGGCGAAATCGCGCCCGAAGCAGTGATCGAACCGGGCGATCTCGATCAGCCGCGCCGCCTCTCCGTAAGCGCGGCGGTAAATAGCCGCACTCCCCAGGTCGTTCGGGTCGAACATGGTTCCCAGCTCCCCCCGCGACGATTGACCGCTAGCCAGCGGTGGCAGGGCGCAAATCGCTCGACAGACTGCCTGACAGACTGCGCACAAATGTACATCAACGTTGCCGCGCAGGCAAGCACCCGGCCGCAATTTCTCGCACCCTCGCCGCGCGGCCCGGCCGGGTCTGGAGCCGGACTGCACTCCCTTGGATCGCATCGTCACACCCGCTAAGCTCAAGGAATGTTGGATCCAGATTGGCTGGCGGCATGCGGTACCGAGACCCTCTTCTAACCCGGAGGCGGAAGGCGCTCGTGAGCGGCTTTCCCACCGGGTTCCTCCACGAATCCCTCCAATCCCGCCTCTTGATGTTGGAGCGACCTCATGACCGACCCCAAGTCATCTCCCTCGCGTCGTGAATTCCTCAAGACCACCGGCCTGGTTGCGGCCGCCTCGGCCGTCTCTCAAGCGGCTGTCCCGCTCGTCCATGCGGGCGAGAGCCACCTGATCCAGGTGGCCCTGGTCGGCTGTGGCGGTCGTGGCACCGGAGCCGCGGCCAATGCCCTTGCGACCGAGAGCGGCCCGATCAAGCTCGTCGCAATGGCCGACGTTTTCGATCACAAGCTCAAATCGAGCTACGACGAGCTCCACAAGGAGTACTGCTGTTGCGAAGAACTGACCGTTGACGAGGACAAGAAATTCCTCGGCTTCGACGCCTATCGCAAGGCCATGGACTGCTTGAAGCCAGGTGACGTGGTCATCCTCGCCACACCCCCGGCTTTTCGCTGGGTCCATTTCACTTACGCCATCGAGAAGGGACTGAACGTCTTCATGGAGAAGCCGGTCACCGTCGATGGCCCGACCTCGAGGAAGATGCTGGCCCTGGCAGAGAAATCCATCCAGAAGAATCTCAAGGTCGGCGTCGGCCTCATGTGCCGGCATTGCAAGGCCCGCCAGGAGCTCTTTGACCGCATCAGGGGCGGCCAGATCGGCGACATCGTCGCGCTACGGGCCTATCGCCAGACCGGTCCGGTGGGGTCCATGCCCGCTCCTCCCAAGCCCAACGACATCAGCGAGCTCTTGTACCAGATCAAGATGTTTCACGGCTTCCTCTGGGCCAGCGGAGGCTGCTACAGTGACTTCCTCATCCACAACATCGATGAATGCTGCTGGATGAAAGACGCCTGGCCCGTCCAGGCCAAGGCCACGGGCGCCCGCACCTATCGCGGCGATGCGATCGATCAGAATTTCGATACGTATTCGGTTGAATACACCTTTGACGACGGGGCCAAGCTGTTCCTGGAGGGCCGCAACATCGACGGCTGCGATTCCGAATTCGCCAGCTATGCCCACGGGACGAAGGGTTCGGCGGTCATCTCTACCTCGTCGCACACGCCGGCCAAGTGCCGCATTTACAAGGGCCAGAAGATGGTCAAGAAGAACCTGGCCTGGGCCTATCCCCAGCCCGAGCTGAACCCATACCAGCTCGAGTGGGATCAGCTTCTCGAGGCGATCCGCAAGGACCACACGTACAACGAGGTCAAGCGCGGCGTCGAGGCCAACCTGGTCGCCTCGATGGGCCGGATGGCCGCCCATACCGGGCAGATCGTCACGTTTGAAGAGATGCTGAGCTGTCCTCACGAGTTCGGACCCGACGTGGACAAGCTCACGATGTACAGCCCCGCGCCGCTTCAGGCAGGCCCCAACGGCAAGTACCCCTACCCCGAGCCAGGCATCAAGAGAGACCGGGAGTATTGATACTTTGACGGTCATCAGGGCCGCGTTTTTACTCAAGTCCCACCGGTCCTTGGCTGTTCCGTCGAGGGGCCGCTACACTGAAAAACAGGCCCTATTCTTGAGGCGGCAAAATCCGCCTCGCCTCGTCATGGCACCGTCCCACGTTTTCGGCTTCTCGCACCTGGAGCCCCGCTCATGTCTGGGCCGCTCTCCGGACTGATCCCCGCGTGTCACACACCCTTCTCCCCTGATGGCGGGCTCAACCTCAACATGGTCGAACAACAGGCTGAGCTGCTCATGGAATCAGGGATTCGCGGTGTCTTCGTGGGAGGAACGACAGGCGAGTTCGCGTCGCTGACCCTGGATGAGCGGATGACCTTGGTGGAGCGCTGGTGCGAGGCCTCGGGCGCCTCGCTGCGAGTCGCCGTTCATGTCGGCCACAATTGCCTCCCCGAAGCAATCTCCCTTGCCGCACATGCGCGCCAGACCGGGGTCGCGGCGGTAGCCGTCATGTCGCCCAGCTACTTCAAACCCGCAACGATTCAGGACCTTATCGACTTCTGCGCCCCGATCGCGGCCGAGGCGGAGCCGCTTCCGTTCTACTTTTATGACATCCCGGGAATGACGGGCGTCCGGCTCAAGATGTCCGAGTTCCTCTACCAGGCAAGGTTCCAGATTCCCACTCTTCGCGGCCTCAAATACTCCCACGACGACCTCCTCGAGCTTCAGGAGTGCGTGCGGCTGGACCACGGAGCCTTTGATGTCCTCTTCGGCTTGGATGAGTGTCTCCTGGCAGGCCTCTGTCTAGGCATCCGCGGCGCCGTCGGCAACACCTTTAACTTTGCGGCTCCCGTCTATCAGAGGCTGATGCAGGCCTTCGGCAAGCGCGATCTGGACATCGCCCGCGCCGAGCAGGGAAAGTCGATCGATCTCATCAAGACCCTCGGCGAATTCGGCTTCCTGGCAGCGTCCAAGAACGTCATGGCGATGCTCGGCGTCGATTGCGGGCCCGTTCGTCCACCACTCCGAAACTTGACGGTCGACCAGCGCCTTGCTCTCTGGGAACGGCTCTCCGCGCTGGATGTGTTCCCCCGGCCACTGAGAAGGCCAGATTGACCGGCGAACAGACCGCCAAGGCGTGCCTTCCGCTCCAGGCTCCGTTGGGGGCGCAGCCTCGTCGCCGGGCGGGAACAAAAGTGCGGCCTCGTCGATTCGCTCTTTACAACCCTTGCGACATTCTCGCAGGATATAGAATTCCCAACCGCGTGATGCAGTCCTCCCGACGCACGGCCGAGGCCAGTCGCGTGATCGCGAGCAAGCCGCGGTCGTTTCCTTACCTGATGGACCTGCAATGTCACAGCCACAAGCGGCGCCCGCTCCGAGACCCAAGTTCGACAACAAGGGACAATACAGTCGCACCTCGATTCTGAGGTACGAGAAAATCTTTGGCGAGCACTACATCAGCACGGGGGGGCACGAAACCACCGAGGATCTCTGCCGGCGGCTGGCCGGCTCGCTCCATCCCGGCGTCCGGGTCCTCGACGTCGGCAGCGGCATCGGCGGAGCGGCGTTCCATCTCGCCCGGGCGTTCGGGGCCAGGGTCACCGGGATTGACCTCGCCGAGGAGATGGTGGCCATCGCGCTGGAACACGCCGGGCAACTCGGGCTCTCCGACGAGGTCAACTTCGTCCTTGGCGATGTCCTCGAGACACCGTTTTCGGACGGGTTCGACATCATCTGGAGCCGGGACGCTCTCATGCACATCCCCGACAAGGCCCGTCTCTTCTCCCGGCTTCACGGCCTGCTGGCGGATGGGGGGCGGATCGTGATCACCGACTACGCCCGGGGCAAGACGCCCGCCGCGCCGGCGTTCGAGGACTACATCGTCAAGACGGGCTACCATGTCGTCGAGCCCGAGCAATACGGCCAGTTCCTTCGCGCCGCCGGCTTCAAGGACGTGATCGTGGACGACGCCACCGATACGTTTGTTGATATTTTGCGTCGTGAATCGAAGCGGCTGGTCGATCACCGGGCCGATTTCCTCTCTGCCTTCTCGGAAGAGGACCTGAGCTATCTGGTGGAGCGCTGGGCCATGAAGGAACGGTTCTGCGCGGCCGGCGACATGAAATGGGGCATCTATCTGGGCACCAGGCGCGGCTGATCGGCAAGGTGGGGCGGGATCGGATCGAGTGGACGAGGGGACGAGGGGACGCGGCGGTGTCGCGGACGAAGATTGACGACAGCCGGGACCTGGCGGGCTTCGGCTACCGGCAAGAGCTCGACCGGTCGCTGGGGAGCTTCTCGTCGTTCGCGGCCGGCTTCTCGTACATTTCGATTCTCACCGGCGTCTTCCAGATGTTCTCCCTGGGCTTTGCCGCGGCCGGCCCCGCGTTTTTCTGGACCTGGCCGGTGGTTTTCCTCGGTCAGCTCACGGTGGGCCTGGGCTTTGCCGAGCTGGCAGCGCACTACCCACTCTCCGGAGGCCTCTACCAGTGGTCGCGACGGATCGGTTCGCCCGCCCTGGGCTGGATAGCCGGCTTTGTCTACCTGGCAAGCTCGCTCCTATCTCTGGCCGTGGTGGCCCTGGCGCTCCAGGCCACCTTGCCTCAGATCGCTCCGGTGTTCCAGCTCATCGGCGACGGAGCGAACCCGGTCGACCGGGCGAGGAACGCCGTGTTCCTGGGCTGCGTACTGATCGGTTTGACCACGGCGATCAACGCGGCCGGCGTGCGGCTGCTGGCGCGGATCAACAACGTCGGGGTGTTCGCAGAGCTACTCGGGGTGGCGCTGCTCATCATCCTGCTGCTGGCGCGGGCCCGGCGCGGGCCCTCTGTCCTGTTTCAAATCCAGACCCCGGGCCGTGCCGGTTCTGGCTCTGCCGCCTGGCTGTCCGCGTTGTTCGCCGCGGCGGTGATGCCCTCATACGTGCTCTACGGGTTTGACACCGCCGGCACTCTGGCCGAGGAAACCCGCGATCCGCGGCGGCGAGCACCCTGGGCGATTCTCCGGGCAATCTCGGCCGCGGGACTCGCTGGGGCGTTGCTCATCATCGCCGGGCTGCTGGCCGTCAGCGATCCCGCCATGCCCGAGCTCGGGGAGATCACCGGCGGACTGCCCTTGATCGTCAAGCAGTCGCTCGGTCCCGAGCTTGGCAATGTCTTCCTCGGAGCGGTGATCTTCGCAGTGACCGTATGTGCGCTGGCGGTCCAGGCCGGCACGGTCCGGCTGATCTTCGCGATGGCCCGCGACAACAGCCTCCCCTGCGCGCGGATCCTGGCCCGGGTCCAGCACGAGACCCGCACCCCGATCGTCCCGGCCCTGGTCACGGGCGCCGCGGCGGCGCTGATCCTGTTGATCAACATGAACATGCCGAGGATCATGGAAACCCTTTGTTCCCTGGCCATCGTCTGGGCCAACCTGGCGTATCTGATGGTGTCTTTCCCGCTCTTGCTCGCCAGGCTGCGGGGCTGGCCGCACAGGCTGGCGGTCGAGTCCCGAGCAATCCCCGCGGCGAGCGCCGTGCGACCGTTCGCCCTGGGCCGGTGGGGACTCGGCCTGAACATTGTCTCGGTCTTCTGGGGTCTCATGGTGATCGTCAACATGAGCTGGCCCCGGGAAGAGATTTACGGCGCCGACCAATGGGGCCGGTTCGCGGCGGTGCTGGCCACAACCGGGCTGGTCGGGGTCGGAGCGGTCTTGTACTTGGCCGTGCGGCGGAGAGGGACCGAGATCCTGACCGAGCACGCGGCGAGCATCGTGCCGGCGCCGGACTCCGGCCAGCCCATCGCGCCGTTGCGGCCGGTTCCCGCGGACTGATCAGGGGTTGCCCCGGGGCGATGAACTCGATCGCCAGCGGGAAGGGAAGGGACGTCATGCTGAGCTTGAGATCCAAGGCAAGAAACCCGAAACGACAACGGAGGTCATCGCGACAGCGGGACGTCCAGGCGCCCTCCAGGTTCGAGCGGTTCCTGGGATGGTGTGTGCACGGCTACACCGCACTGGGGCTGGTGGCCGCGGCGATGATCGCGGCGCTCGTGGTCCGCGGCGGTCCCGAGTCGTTCGGCTGGTCATTCCTGCTCATGGCACTGGCGATGATCGTGGACTCGACCGACGGCACCCTGGCGCGGCAGGTGCGGATCAAGGAGGTCGTCCCCGGCTTCGACGGCCGCCGGCTCGACGACATCATCGATTTCCTCAACTACACGTTTCTGCCGATCCTCCTGATCTGGCGAGCGGAACTCCTGCCGCCGGGCCAGGAGTCCTGGCTGATTCTTCCCCTCCTGGCGAGCATCTATGGGTTCTGTCAGGTCAAGGCCAAGACCGATGACGGCTACTTCCTTGGTTTTCCCTCGCTCTGGAACGTGGTAGCCTTTTATCTCTATGTTCTACCCCTGGGCTCATGGGCCTGCCTGGCGGTGATCGTGGTTCTGGCCGTGCTCACCTTCGTGCCCAGCAAGTACCTCTACCCATCACAGCCGGGGCGGCTCAGCCTGGCGGCCACAATCCTGGGCGCAGTCTGGGCAGTCCCGCTCGGCTGGTTGATCTGGAACCTGCCGGCGAGCACGACCCCGCGCCACGATCCGTCAATCCAGCGTCTAGCTGTGGCCACCCTGTTTTACCCGGTTTTCTACCTGGGCGCTTCCTGGATCGTCACGCTGAACCACTGGACGAGGCCGTCGCCCGAGCGATGAGCGATCTGAGAGGGTCGGGCAGGTTGTAGTTCCACTTGGGATCGAACGAGAGTGGAATTTCTTGGCATTAACAAACGTCCGGACTGCCGCTATAGTAAGTGACGTTCTCACGGGCCCTTTCCAAAATCTGATCACCGCCGAATCCGGCATGACACACCAGCGAGTCGAGGAAACTGACATATGGCGTACACTGCGCCGCAACTTCTGTCTATGTCCCAAGAGGAACTCGACCACCTTTTCTCCAGCAGTCCGCCGGGCGACATTCCCAACGGGGATGCTCAGGGAACGGCCATCATCTGTCCCGGCACGCGCTTCAGCCTGGCGATCGCATCCCTGGTGAATATTTTTGGCTGGCAGGGAAAGACCTTCGATGCGGCGCACGGGACGCTCAGAAACCGCATCCTCGCCTTCGGATTGAACGCGATTGTGGCCCAGGTCTACAAGGCCCAAAGCTGGTTCGATGGAAAGGAATGTATCGTGCTTGACTACTCGCAGACCTCGCTTGTAGCCGAGCACATTCGCGACGAGATCCGCCAGATCGGTCCTGGGATGTACCTGGGCATCGTGTACTGGGACAAGACCAGGACGATTAACTTTGCGCTGCAGTTTCCAATCTCTTGACGTCGCAGTCCAGCTCCATGATGCTTGCGCCGATCGCCGCTGGTCGGGCCGATGACATGTGCCCGTTGCTCGCCTCAAGGAATCGCGAGCTTGGCTTATTTCACCCCCGCCATTGGATAGAAAACCCCTGACCGTCACGGATTTTTGGGGGTGCCGTCTTCGCCGGTTTTCACGAGGCGCCGAGGTTTCGGTGTCGAAGTCGGAACTCCTTGTGGCCGAGCAAGTTGAGCGCGCCGATTTTCGTCAGCTGACATCTGTTCAGAAAAGGCTCCTGCCGTTCCCGAGGCCGTGAAACACCACCGAAAACCGCCTGGAGGCCGTGTTTTGCAGGGATTTCACGAACCGCCCCCAAAATCCGTGACGGTCAGGCCATTTGATGTTGGCTACGGTGTCGGCCGCCGTGGGAGTCCCAGTGTTCTCCATGAGCTCGGCTCCTTGGTCGCGCTGGAGGTGTGAGTTGTTTGCTCCTTGGCGAGCCGCCCACCCGAGGGGCGGCCGCTCGGTGTTCGGTTACAGCTTCTTGAGGTATTCGATCAGGGCCTTCTTGTCGTCGTCGTTCAGATCGGCGCCGTATTCGTGTCCGTGGTCCTCGACCAGGTCGGGGCATTCGCTCAGCTTGAGCAGTTCGTTCATCCCATCCTTCGCCAACTGCTGGGGGATCTTCGCCAGCTCCTTACCGACGACCGGCACCTTGCTTACTTCCGCCGCGATATCGGTCTGCCACGCATAAGTCAGATACGCCAGAACGGCCGCGATCCGTTTCTCCGGGTCCGACACATTGATGTTGGCCAGTAGATTGATCGGCGTCCCCTCCGGGATGGCGATCCGGATTGACAGGCGGTCGAGCTTGCCGACGCCCGGCACGTCTTTCAAGGTCTCGTCTTCTACGAGCTGGAAGACCTCGGGGAGCTTTAAACCCGGCAAATCGGGCAGCTTCGGTTTATAGACCCTGATCTTCTCGAGCGCGGCGCTTCCCAGAACGGCAAGCCGGATGTTCAGATAAGTCCGGGTCGAGGCTCGCTTGATCGACTTGAGCCCGTCGCGGTCTTGGGGATAGAGCAGTTTGTGTATGGCGTCGTTGAAGACGTCGATCCGACCGCGGACCGAGGGGTCGCCATTAAACGTACCGACGGAGTTGTTATGCAGGAACGGCGCCGTCGCCCAGATGCTCACCAGCGAGGCCGTGCGATAATACCCCCGCCCGCCTCCGGGAGGTTGGAACGTCCGGTCGTTGTTGCCGGTGATTGGATTGTAGAGTGTGAGCTGGCGGGCCGTCGGCTGGCCCTTGTATTCGGGCGATGAGAACTGTTCCCAGATATGTCCCTGGATCGCGTTGGTGGCCAGGGCCCGCGCCGCATTTTCCTTGAGCTCGCTGACCGGGTAGCGAACATCGTCGGTCAAGGTGTTGTTGTCAAGAAAGCCGTCTTGCACCACCGCGATGCGGTAATAAGCCTTGACCGTCTTTCGCGCCTGCTTGGTGGCCTCGTCTTCCTGACCGTTGCCCGAGGTGAAGTACGTCTTCAGCGTATCGAGAGCTTGCTTGGCGTCGCCGCTTTCCGGCTGCTTGCTCGAGTGGCAGAATGCGCAATTCTCGGCGAAGACGATCTGGCCGCGCTCGACGATCTTCCACCTGGCCTTCTGGTCAGCGGTTCCGTTCTTGTACGAATCGGGTATCACGAGCTCACCCTGGTATTTGCCTCCCTCGGCCTTTTCCAGCCGCATGGGCGTGTAAGTGGCTAGGTAGGCCTCGAGGGCGGGCGTGCGCTTCAAGGTCTCGTCCCATTCCGGGAAGTTCTGGCTCGCCACCGCCATGTCGAACGGCTTTTGAGGCACGTCCGGATTGAACGGGTTCCATAACTGCTCAATCCAATAGCTTCCGCACATTCCGATGTTAACATACACTCGGATCGACGCGATCGGGATGCCCTGACTGTCGGACCCATCTTTGAGGACGTGGTGAATGGGCATTGTGTCGGGGTTGAGCAGCTTGGTGAGTTGCTGCCGCGCCGGCAGGTTGAGCGACTCCTTGAACGCCGGACGGTTCTCCAGGAAGAAGATCGAATTGATCGCGTTGGGGTTATTGATGAAGTCGTACGACAAGCGCGACGTTTCCGACGTGCCGCGCTGTTGGGTCTCGCCGAGATGGTAAAGGATGTCTTCATTGCCGAGGCCCTTGCCGCCGTTCTCGCCGCCAAAGACGACCTTGCCATCGCCGAAGAAGATCCCCCCTTCCTTCAAGAACTGGTTGCCGAGGTTGGCGGCCAGGTTTTCCCATAGCGGGTTTTCGGGGTCGGCAGGCGGCTTCAAGGGATTGAACCCCATGTGGCAGAAGCCGCACGACATGCCGACCAAGTAGGGAGGCTCGATCGTGTGGGGTTTCTGGAAATACTGCTCAACGTTCCACCGGGACTTATCAAACTTGGGGTTGGGGAACTTTCGCAGGCCGACGACGCCGGTCGGCTCGCCGTAAATTTTGGTGTCGGGGTAGGTGTCGTCGCCCAGCCACTCGTCGAGCCAGAGGCCGTACTCGTCCGGCTGGGTGGCCTGCCGGAAGTTAGGCTCGTTGACCAGGCCCAGACGCTGGAAACGAGTCGGGCGGCCGCGCGAGTCGAGCAGGCGGAAATACTCCACGGGGATGCCCAGACGTCCCGCCTTCTCGGACCCGAGCCTGAAGAATTTCTGGTTGCCCCCGGTCCACATGATCCAAGTGTCGCGTCCGGTCTGCTGCAGAGGAGTGTAGCCGTCCCCCTTACCGTAGTATGCATATTTGTCTTTACCTTTGGAGTCCGCAACCTGGGGCGCTACCCCTGCCTGGGGCCCCTGTGCCTTGGCGGGCGCCGGCGGTTTTGCGATCGGAGTTTCGGCGGGGTTGTTCTCGCGCTGCCCGCACCCCACGACCAAGAGCGGCAGGATCATCGCAGACCAGATCGCCGTCGCCGGTATTCGCGAACGTATCGCCATGTCTGTCACTCCTCTAGGTGATATCATTGATTTGTGACGTGCCGATACCGCTTGGAGCACGGTGCGGGGACGCATTGGGGGCCTTATCGTCGATGTGGGTCGGTCGAACCCTACTCCCCTGCCTTCGGCCAAATCCACTGTCGCAGAGAACGACAAGGCCCCGACGTGGCGAATTGACGTTCCCCGCCGCTTGTAAAGATGTCTCGAGCAAGCTCACCGGCCGACCGATCTCGGCGACTTGACCAATTGCTGCGCGACCGCGTCTCTCGAAACTAGCCCGCTTATAAGGCAACTTGATACGGAACGCAACACAATTCCCATGCTTTTTTGCACCCATGATTGCCAGCGATTACTATCTCCGGAAAACCCGGCGCTTTCGGCCGGCAACCGGGTTTTTGGCGCCCCTGCGGGAGCCTGCCTCGACGTTCCAGGGCCGGCTCTTGACTCCGGCGACCCGTTCGAGCTCGCCTTAATGTTTGATCAAGAACTCGCTTTTTTTGCGCAATGCACAAAGATCACATCAGGTCGACTCTTTCGCGCAACGCTCGAGGGTCTCGTCAGAGGAAGACCATCGCCGCGACTGCAATCGATCGGCCTGCTGGTTGTAATTGAAGCGGACCTTGAGCACCAAGTCTTCTCCGGGCCGGTGCCGCCGCCGGTCGAATGGGCGAAAGTCATAATGGTAGAAGAAGTTCAACCACAAAGTCTCTTTCACGTCTCTCTCGAATCCCGAGGACGGGTGGCGGACGCTGAATGTCACGTACTTGCAGTTCGCTTGCTCGGTGAGTTCCTTGCAAAGAGACCTGAGAATCTCTCCGACATGGGCCCGTCCCAGCCCGAGACCACGGTAGGGAGGAAGCATCCAGGCGAAAAACTCGAGTTCCTCGGGGGCGAACGGGTCTTTCCGGGCAAGGGCGATCCCACAGGGGAACCAGTCGGGGCTCGAACGGGGAATCGTGATTTCTTGCCTGATCACCCAGGCAGCGGTGTGCTGGAGAGGAAGATGGCGGGCGTCTTCGATCAGCCCGCGCAGACCTGCCGTGATCCTTCCCGTGGTGAGCCCCTCGCCGTCGGACGGAACGGAACAGGCGGGCCACTCGCGATTGAACGCGTGGGCGAGGAAGGAAAGGACGCGCTCCCGGACGTCGGGGGTCAGGTCGTCAATCCGCACGTGCTGGGTCTGCCCGGGCTGAAGCCTGAGCTCCTGCTCGCAAAAGTCGACGAAGTCTTGATTGAACTGGCCACGGAAGACTGGCCAGAGTTGCTGGAAGATGTCCGAGCACGACCAACGCCGAAAGACATTCATCCACCCCCGGTGCATCGGGTGGTCCCGATTGTTTTCCATCCGCAGCGCGAGCCAGGCGTTTTCCATGACCTGGAGCATCTCGCCCACGGTGGTGACCTCGGCGACCTCGAGGTCGTTCCGCGCTCCATTGGCTCCCTCCGCAGCCCGAGTCTCCTGACTTTCAAAGCCGCCTTCGCCGGCCGGGCGCGGCAGGCCGGCGTTGTCTTGATAGGTCCCCAACTCGGGAACGAGCTCGCGGACGATGTCCTGGAGGGCCGGCGTGTCGCGGAATTGCACTTGCATCTCCAGCCAGTCTTTCGCGGCTTGCGCGATCGCCCGGTCGACGTCGGGGATCGGTGGGAACCAGCGCCGCCTCAGTTCGGCGAAGAGCGCCCGGTTTTCCTGCACGAACGCCTCGTCGGGGTCGTGAACTGTCCGCTCCGGGAAGAGGAGGCCCACCTCTTTGAGGGCGTCGTTGAAGACGTGGGAGGCCACGTGGTACCCGAGCGCGCGATAACTCTCGAATTGGGTCTCGTCAAAGAACTGGTCGAGGGTCGATTGCGCTGGGAAAGCGCGGTTCTTGGCGGCGTACTCCTGGACATCGGGGGGCTCATCACCGGTCAGCGAGGCCCTGACATAGACGAGGATGCCGGGCAGCTCGCCTCCGTCGACATCGTCGTAATGAATGGTTCCGACGGCGCAGTGCCAGCGCGACAGTTTGCCGGGGCCCGTTTCCTCGAGCGGAGTGGTATCGAGCTCGATTCGAACGCCGAAATCGATACGGCAGAGCCGGATCATGTTGGCGAGGTTGTCGGTGGACGCGCCGCGGTCCGGGGGGGCCTCGAGAGCGACAATGTATCGGCACCGCCGGCGGACCAGCTCGTAGATGCCCAGATTCTCGAAATGACCGCCGTCGGAAAGATGGACGTAGTCGTGGAGGTCGTCGGTCCAGCCAAATAGCTCGCTATAGAGAAGAACGTTGAAATGCGGGCCGTCTCCGCACCAGTTGGGCTTCGCCGGGTTTTGCAGCCACCAGCCCAGTCGGGCATTGAAGATGGTCATCAAGGCCGTGAGCGAAGGAGACTGGTGGTAATTCATATTGGGGTCAACGGCCGCGCCCGAGATCGCCACCGCGCGGCCGAGCGTCAGGGTCTCTTTCGTGACGGGGGTCATGGTCGCGTAGCCGGTCGCGTTGCACCCGCAATAGGAGGGGGCCAGCACGAATGATTCCGCCTTGCGGTCGCGCCACGCGAGTTCCTTGCCGGCGACGAGATTCAGCGACGTGTTGATGATGTGATAGGGGCCCAGGTAGGGTTTCCGCTGATGCGGGCCAAGGGCCAGGTCGGTTAGCGGGATATCGTCGTTCGGGTCGAAACCCGTCACGCGGTTCTCATGCCGCTCCGGGCCTCGCGCGTCCGTCGGAGCGCCCCCCCCGCCAGGGACCCAGACCCCGTCGACCCAGCGCGACCGCCACCGGGACTTGGGGCGAGATGCGCCCAGGTAGCAACGGATCAGGCGGTTGGCATACATGTTGTTGAGCGAAAACAGGTTCACGTCAACGACCCAGCCCATCACCCAGGCGAACAAGAAGCTGATCGCCATCCACAACAACAAAAACGTTCCGCGGGCATTAACCAGCCCGTGCCAGTAAGTCGTCAGCAACTCGTCCGTCTTTACACCGCCGAAGGTTGGCCGGGGATCGTTCACCAGGCAATCGACCAGCAGCGAGAGACCGGTAAACAAGCCGGCGAGGAACACATGCGGGGCCACGACGCCCAGCCACTCGAGCCATGGAGTGCCACTGCCATCCTTCGTATGCGCGCTCCGTCCGGCCATTAGACCGCCGGCTGTAGTGGCGATCCAGCCGGCGACGATCCCTGTGTTGACATACCGGCTATTGAACATGATCAAGAGAGCCGGTGTGAACACGAGGCAGCCGAAAAAGGTCGACCAGGCCACGGCCGCCATCAGCAGCCAGGCACTCAGCCGAGCCCACCACTCGCGCTCGCCCTCATGAATCGTCCCGCCCAGGACGGCGACTTCCGCCAGGAACGCCACCACGACCACCAAGAGCGCCAGGGAGGGGCCGAAGGTGGCAGCGGCCGGGCCCAGCGCGTCGTCAAGGTTGCTGGAGGTGAAAAGAACCCAGACAAACAAGAGCGAAAACAGGCAGCCACCCAGCAGACCGGAGAATACAGCGGCCTTACCCAGCTTGTTCCGCGCCGGCCCGTCGTAGTTGCGATGAGCCAGAGTGTGCAGCACGTACGTCGCGAGCCCCGACATTAGGGTGAAGGGGATCACGATCCACCATGTCGTCAGCGTCCAGGCCGACGCGGCGTCGCCATCTACTTCGGGGTGCGAGCCCCGGAAAACCTGGCGGAGCCGGTCGAGCTGAAGGAAGACCCACACCATCAGCACGGCCGCCACGACAATCGGCACCACGACCTTACGAACGAGGCGAGCCTCGCTCATCGGCTTTGGCTTCCGCCTCGGCATCGAGCCCGGATCGGGAGGTCGCCCATCCGTTCCTTCGGCCAACGTCTCCACCCGCCGCAATTCCGCCAATTCGATCGAATTGGCCCAGAACGCACGTGCGAGCAATCCAACTGCCACGGCCAGCCCGCCCAGAGCGGCGCCCGGCGAGGCGAGGAAGTCTTGGGGCCCAGCGGCGACGGCTGCTACAAAAGGCCATACCACGAAGAAGCGCGCGGCCAATAAGAGTGCCATCGTGGCCGGCACGAGCATCAGCAGGTTGATCAGGATATTGCGGAAGTAGATCGCCAGGATCGTCCATGTATCGGGTGTGAGCACGCCGAGCTGCGGAGTGAGGTAATCGCTATAGGCGCGGAGATGCTCGATCGTTTCTGGCTCTTCGTCGACGACCAGTCCTTGCGGCAGCAGCCTCCGCTGGGCCTCGCTCTGGTCCGCGCGACTGGGAGCAAGCTGCAGCTCCACGTTGGCGAAGCTCTCCTCACGCCGGAGCCATGCGGTCAGCCAACTGCCGATGTAGCCGCCGCCGGAGACGGTGGAGAGGTAATCAAATCTTCGGAGCAATTTCAGGTGGGCCAGGGCCTGAATCACCCCGAGTGCGAACGTCGCGCTACGAATCCCCCCGCCGGAGATTGCGAGCCCCGCAATGTGCAGGTCGAGCGCCTGTAGCCTCGCCTCCATCTCGGCGGACTCAGAGCGGTTCGGCGCCCGGGTCACGGACTGATCGGGGACCACCGTCGTCGCCACTCTCCCTGCCCGGAGTCGCTTTACCGCGGGTTGGACGGACCGCGCAGTCTCGAGTTTTTGCTCCCCACCCGCCTCGTGCCAGAGCCCAATCCGTCGCCGCCTGATGATCTCGAGCTCGTCTTTGAGCACCCTGGCAAAATCGACCATCGCTGGCACCTCAAAGAGAAGTAAGCCCAGAGCGTCGAAGACGAAGGCTCAGTCTAATACTACAGCGCTGGATCGATCGCCGTCGAGAATGCGAACGATGCCGGGGAAGTCGCTTGCAACAAGCCTGAAGCGCAAGCGAAGGGCATTGAAAGATATGTATTTTCGAACGCCCTTCGCTTGCGCTTCAGGCTTGTGAGACCGAGGTTTCAACGGCCCGGGCCTGCCTCTGACCCTCGTCTACGTCCACCATCCAGAGCAATAAGCCGCCACAGGCAAAGAAGCCGATCACACCGAGAATCGCCCCTCGACTCGATCCCGACAGGGTGTTGATGACGGCGAACAGCAAGGGCCCGAAGATGCCGGCAAACTTCTCGACGACGGCGAAGAAGCCGAAATACTCCCCCGACTTGTCGCGGGGAATCAGGCTGGCGAAAAGCGAGCGGCTCAGAGCCTGGGTGCCCCCCTGCACCATCCCGACCAGGATCGCCAAGGTCAGGAAATCCTCTTCGGTGCGCATCGAGTAGCCGACGATGCAAATCCCAGTGTAAGCCACGAGCCCGAGGAGGATCGACCGCTTGGCCCCGATCTTGCCGGCCAGCATGCCGAAGAGAAACGAAAAGGGAATGCCGACGAACTGGACGAGCAGGATGGCCTTGATCATCGCCCCCTCGTCGATGCCCATTTCCGTGCCGTAGATGGTTGCCATGCGGATGATCGTGCCGATGCCGTCGTTGTAGATCAGGAAGGCCAGCAGCATCAAGAAGCCCTGAGGATAGCGGCGGAGCTCGCGCGACGTCTCGGCCAGGCGAGCCAGAACGGCCCGGATCGGGCTCTTGCCGCGGAGTTCGTCGAGGGCGAGGATGGCCCGCGGCTCCGGCACCCGGCGAAACAGCGGGATCGAGAAGACGAGCCACCAGATCGCGACCGACAGAAAAGCCAGCCGCATCGGCAGGGTTGCCTGCGGCTCACTGAGATTCGGTCCCCCGGGAAGGCCAAACCAAGTGGGCTTCAAGTACCACGCGAGATTGAGGGCGAGCACGAGCCCGCCTCCCAAATAGCCCAGCGCGTAGCCCGAGGTCGAGACCCGGTCGATCTCGTCGTCGCGGGCGATGTGCGGCAGCAGGGCATCGTAAAAGACGAAGCTGCCGTTGGCCCCGATGTTGGCCAGGATGAAGAGGACAGAGGCCAGGACCCAGTCGCCCGTGTGGATGAAATACATCCCGGCGACCGAGGCTACACCCAGAGCCAGAAACACTGCAAGCAGCTTCTTCTTGCGAGCCATGTAGTCGGCAAAGGCCCCGAGGATCGGAGAGAGCACGGCGATGATGACCATGCCGATCGTGGTCGCGATGGCGAGCTGACGGGATGCGACCTGGGGCTCGAGCCCGGCACAGGCGACTTTCGAGTAGTAGATCGGGAAGACGGCCGTGATGATCGTACAGACCATCGCCGAGTTGGCCCAGTCGTACATCGCCCACGCGCGGAGCTCGGGCCGACTCAGACCGAGTGCGTCCAGGGCTCGGGGCAGCCACGGTTTGCCGATCGTCGGCCCGAGATCCGCGACGGCTCGGTCCTGCATTGCGTCACTCCCCCACGAGCAGCGGGCCAGGGCATGATCCTCGAGGCGACCAAACCGGTTCCACCGGTTACCTCTTCTCGCCCTGCCGGGTTCTTCCCCGGCCACTCCGGCCAGCGCTCGATTTGTACGCGAAAGCCTCCCAGCTTGACCAGATCGGATTCTCGCTCACGACGTCCAAGCTCAAGCGACTCCCGTTGCCAGGAGTCGAGCTCGAGCCAGCCGCGTATCTCCAGGGGCAGGCGCCGCAGCGCGTCCACGAACGTCCTGAAAACCTTGCCCGGATGGTGATCAACCCGCTAGACTGTCAGTCTGTAAACATCCCCGCGCCGGTGAACCGATTCGACATCCCCACCAGGATTGTCAATGAACACGGTGCCTCTTCAGGAAGACGAATTCCAGGAGCTGAGGCAAGTCTGCTGCGAGCTGCGCCAACGGCTGCGGGCAGGAGAGTCTGCTCGTGTGGAAGAGTTGCTGGAGATTCATCCGCTCTTGGCACGCAATGACGAGGCGGTTCTCGAGCTGATCCATGCGGAAGTCAGCACCCGGAACGACATGGGCCAGAGGCCCACGCTCGAGGAGTGGGAGCAGCGGTTCCCCAGGTTGCTGCCCCGGATGGAGCAGATTGTCTCGCTGCGTTCGGTTTTCGACTCGGAGATGCCGACTCTTTCGGACTCCTCGGCCGGCACGGCGGATCCGCTGGCGTCAGTGCAGGCGCCGGACGGACGGCTGCGGATCGGCAACTACCAGATCCTCCAGGAGATAGGCCGGGGAGGCATGGGGGTCGTCTACAAGGCGAGACAGGCCAACCTGAGCCGGGTCGTCGCCCTCAAGATGATCCTGGCCGGGGAGCATGCCGGCCTGCGGGAACGGGCACGGCTGCGCAACGAGGCCCAGGCAGCCGCGCAGTTGATGCATCCCAACGTCGTGCAGATCTTCGAGATCGGCGAGCACGAGGGCCTTCCTTTTCTGGCCATGGAGTATGTCGCGGGTGGGAACCTGACGCGCACGCTGCGCGCCATGCCCCAGGCGTTTCGCTGGTCGGCCCGCCTGACCGAGACCATGGCCCGGGCGATCCATGTGGCTCACCTGCGCGGGATCGTGCACCGCGACTTGAACCCGAGCAATATTCTCATCGCACTCGATGGTACACCCAAGATTTCCGACTTCGGTCTGGCCAAGTTCTTGGTGGATGACAAGGGGCTCTCGCTTAGCGGCGTGATCCTGGGTACTCCCTCTTACATGGCCCCGGAGCAAGTCTCGGGCAATGGCCAGACCATAGGGCCCGGCACCGACGTCTACGCCCTGGGAGCGCTCCTCTACGAGATGCTGACGGGGGCGGCTCCGTTCCGGGGGTTCACCCCGATGGAAACCCTCTGTCAGGTCATGGAGGCGGAGCTTGTTCCGCCTTCGCGATTACGTCACGGCGTGCCCGAAGACCTGGAGACCATCTGCCTGAAGTGCCTGGATCGTGATCCGGCCAGGCGCTATTCCAGCGCGGAGGATCTGGCCGAGGACCTGAGGCTGTACCAGGAGAACCAGCCGATCCGGGCCCGCCGCACCTCGAAATGCCGTCAGGCGCTGCAATGGACCCGCCGCCAACCTCAGGCCGCGAGGTTGCTAGGACTCTGCTGCCTGCTCCTTTTGACACTTCTGGGCGTCGTCGTCGCGTACAGCCTCTATGTCACAGACCAGAACCGCGTGGCCGAACTCGCCTGGTCGCGGGCAATCAAGCTGAAGAACGAGATTGCTATCGAGCGTGATAAGTACAGCTACCAAGCCAGCACAGCGCGCAGGCGAACTTACGATGCCCAGTTATTTCAGGTCAAGCAAAGCATCGAATCCGGCCAGATCGAGCTTGCACACGAATTATTTCAACCGGTACTTGATGGTTTTGCCGCCACTGCAAAGGATCCGGCAGGCTTTGAGCTGCTGTACCTGAACCGGCTGATTGAACAGTCCGCGTGGTTGCTCGAGGGACATCGGGCGAAGGTGACCTGCCTGGCGGTCTCGCGCCGGCAAGGGACGCTCGCCTCGGGAGATTCCTCCGGCCAGGTGATCCTTTGGAACCTTGACCGCAAGCTTCCCCGGTACTGCCAGGGGAAGCACAACGCCCCGGTGTGCAAGGTCGCGATCGTCGCCGGCTCCGAGAATCGCCGCGGGACTGTTGCCAGCTTGAGCGCACAAGGGGGTAAGTCCGTGGAAATCAAGCTGTGGGATACGGCTCCTGGCGCGCTCATCACCACGCTTCATTCCGGGGCGATCCAAGACCCCGACATTCAGTTATCCCCCGATGGATCGTTACTGACTCTCTGCGGGCTCTCGCCAGAGAGTCATGGGGGGCAGTCTTACATCTGGAAGCTCAACTCCGCCAGCCCGCCAGACGAGCCCTCCGCGAACATTCCGGGAACCTTCAAGCAGGCATTCTCACCGGACGGCAAGCTGCTGGCCGTCGGCGGAGGAGACGGGACGGTTCGGCTCCACGTCACGGCTGACCTTGGAGCTGTCCATGTCCATAAGCCGCCTGCGCTCGAGCAACGACCCGGCGGCCGGGTAAGTGCGCTGGCCTTCTCCCGCGACGGCAGTCGGCTGGCCGCCGGCCGCCAGGATCACGGTCTGACGGTCTGGGAGGTGGCGACCGGGCGGATCCTCGCTCATTACACCGATCAGGATGGCCCGGTCGTGTTTGTCGATTTCTGCCTGGATGGCAAGACCTTGGTCGGCTGCGAAGGCACGAGTCTACTCTGGACGCGTCCTCTCGATCAGCCCGGTCCAAGGCGATTGCTGCCCGGGGTGGAGAGCCAGATCAACTCCGTCTGCCTCTCGACGGACGGCCGGCTCCTGGCAGCCGCGGCGCGCAAACAACCCGTGATCATCTGGAATCTCTCCTCGGGAACCAAGGAACGATCTTACCTGGCCAATAACCGGTCAGTTGGTCAGGTCGAGTTCACCCCCGACAACAATTCCTTGATGCTCGGTTGCGAGGATCCACAGATCCGTGTCTGGCGGTTTCTCGACACCCCGGACCTGCAGCGGCCGCTCGCCGGACATCAGAAAGAGGCGTGGGCGCTCGCCTTCTCGCCCGATGGAGCGCTTTTGGCCTCTGGTTCCGACGATCACACAATCAAGCTATGGGATGTCGATTCCGAGTGTGAATTGCTCACCCTGACAGGTCATTCGCAGACCGTCACCGCGCTGGCATTCTTCCACGAAGGCGATCGGCTGGCCAGCGTGAGCCTGGACGGAAAGGTCATTCTCTGGGACCTGACTCGAACGGGTCCTGATCGGCGTCAAGTCGTTGCCAGCTCGAGCGTGCTGCACGCCTACGATGATCGCCTCCGCGCGGTGAGCGTCTCGTCGGATGGCCAGCATCTGGCCGTGGCAGGCTCGAAGGGATTGATCCATATCTGGGACGTCGCGGAGCGGGAAATCCAGTCCGATCTCGCGGGCCACACAGGTCCTGTTTATGCCCTGGCCTACTCGCCGAACCCCTGGGTTCTGGCATCGGCATCGGGTGATGGCACCGTGCGCCGGTGGGACCCGCACTCGGGCACATTGAACGATACGAAGCCCTTCCCGGGAGGCATGAAATCCGTAGCCTTCTCTGCCGATGGCCTGATGATGGCCGCTGGTGGAGATCCTCGAAATGTGACTCTCTGGTCGATGAATTCGTGGGAAGTCACGATGACGATGACCGGTCACCCGCTGACGGTCTGCTCGGTAGCCTTTTCGCCGGATTTCAAAACCATTGCCACGGCATGCGACGATGGGAAAGTCCGGCTCTGGGACACGGTCACCGGGCAGCAATTCTATGCCCTGCTGGGACATTCCGACCGGATCAATGCTGTTGCTTTCTCGCCGGATGGCAAGACCCTCGCCTCGTGCGACCACAAGGGTAAGATCCTTTTGTGGAAGACCAGGGGACCCCGCACGCCCTGCCTCCGTTGTCGGTCACGTAGAGACATCAAGCCGGAAACAGCCCCGATCATTCCCGCCGAAACGACGCACCTGAGCGGTTCCAGGCGACAGCCCTGAGCTGAGGCATCCTCCAAGCTCGAGCGGGACAAACGTGCCCTACCTCGGTTGCAAGAGCAGGCCATCGAGAGGCCAACCACGGGGGATATCAATCGATCCCGGGCGACCTCGAATACTTATTGCCGCAGCCGGTCAGGAGCCAGTGCGGATTCGTCCTGGTCAGCTCGATGAAGCGGAGCATCGAGATTGCGGGGATCGTGCAGCCGTTCTCGTAGTTGAGCCAGGTCCGAAAAGGAACCTGGAGAGCTTCGGCAAGCAGCGGACCGCCATGTTCGCCATAGAGTTCCAGGCGGACTTCGCGAATTCTTCGCGCGAGGTTGTTCTTGATGCCTAGCCAATCGGAGTTGGGAATCGACCTATCCATCGCGAATCCGGCTCGGTGATGAGGTTTGCGAGGGGAGCGAATCAGCCTCGGTGCGGACGAATCAATACCCATTATGTTGAGGAGGCCTTCGTCCGACTAGATGGAACATTCGTCGAAGCAGGAAAACGACAAATTCATCTTTCCCGATCGGGAGCCTCCTCTTTTGACCCGGCTCCGCAGCGTCCCGGCTGACCTGGTGCTTGATTCCGTGGCCCAGCGCCCTGAGAGCCCACCATTCTCGGCCGCCCTAAACATGGTTCTATTGTCAGTTCCGCAAAGCCAACCGGTCTGCGTGAAGGTTCTGTGAAAAAGGGCAAGAAAAAATTCAGAAAGAAAAAATTCAGAATCGTGACGCGAGGCGATCGGGATTTCGGTTATTGAAGTCGAGGCCAAGACGGAAACGCTCAAGAGTTTCTCGGAGGCCTCGCAGAGCGTGATACGAGGTCCGGACGCAGTCGAGGTCATACAAAGTGTTGCCCACACAAGAAACCCTTGATCGCCTTGCATATCGGATCGAAAGAGCCTTCACGTTGCGGTGCAGCAACTGGTATCGCGGTTGTTCCACTCACCGGGTCTGGTCGGCGGCCGCGACAATTCTCTGGGAGGTTCAGTTTGAGGACCCCACGATTCCTCTCGATCCCGAGCTTTTCGTCGCATCACAGCCCCTGACCTCTTCGTTCGCTGACCCCTGGAGCAGTCTTGCTCATCCCGTGGCAGGTCATCGCTACAGGCAGAGCGTCCGACGAATTATCCGTCGACTGCGTACCGAGTTGAAACGTGAAATCCGGCGAACTGAGGACCTGCTCCGCCAGGGTCGGGCATTGAGCACGATCATCGGCTCACAAGACGCCCGTCTCTCGCCGTTGGGACTTTACATCGCGGCGCATCGAGCCGACCGCCCGGACCTCGCCGGACGCGTCCGGCCCGGTGCCATCGAGCAACACAACTGTTGCCCTCTTTACCGCTCAGCCTGCCTGGCATTCCTGCCGGCGGAGCTCTACCCGACGGAAGCGTCGAACCGCGGCGTCGAAGCCAAGGGAACCTACAAGCTTCCGCGAGAAATCGGCTCCTGCAACTAGAGTCGCACCACTGACCAACGACCTGTGGCCGGCCATTCGATTCAGGATTACTCCCCTGAGAACGACGAAAGATCCAGTTCGAATGAAGTGACCGCATGTCCTCGCCAAGAAGAAGAATGCGGGAACCGTGAGCAGACCATGCCATGCGGCCTTTGACCGTCTCGCATTCTTGTGAGCGGCTCAGATTCGTCCAGCCCGGAACCAACTACATGGATGGGATGGGTTCACTGGGTCTCCGTTAAGCCTTCCTCCACTTGAGCACAATTCTGCCACTTTCAAGACAATGGCGATTCCTTTCCTCCTTCGCGCCGAACAGGCGGGAGTTTATTCATGCGTGCGCGCCGACATTTTCAGCCGAGTTTTGATTCGCTGCCCATGCGGCTTGCCCCCAGCGGGTTGGTGAGCGCGACGAGCACCCTGGCGGGTTTGGGTACACCCCAGGCGATCACCTGTCCCATGAACCCAGGTTCAGGACCCGTTGATGGCTCGGATTCCGATTCGGCAACGAGCGTTCCAACAGGATCCTTCACCTCGACGCCCACTGCGACAATACTTTCTTAGGCGTGACCGTGGCTTCTTGCGGTCTTGGTGGCTCATTCATCGGGAATTCGCGCGCGGCAAGTCCAGGTGTGGACCTGTTCTGCCTGGGTCCCCCTGGATCGGTCTGATTTGCGAGGTCTCTGTCGGTATTCGCTGAATGCGCGCAGTGTATTTCTTGCCATTATCTTCCCCGTATCTCAATTTTTCCCGCTAAACTCACTTCGAAACACCGGTTTTTTTTGGAGCAAAAGGATTTTCAGGTTGTGAACCCGGCGTTAGAATCGAGGGGACGGTGGGAGTTTCGGGTAAGTGGCATCCCCTCTGATTGTCTGCACGCTCTTCGCCCGGGCGTCGATCCTCCCATCGCATCAGGGGAGGAACTTGTTCATGACGATGCCGTCGGATCCGGCATTACCGGACGATCTCTCGCGGATGCTGCTGGCTGCCCAGAAAGGGGATCAGTCAGCCTGGGAAGTCCTCTTTCGAGAGTGCTATCCGAAGGTGCGAAGGGTTGTTCGACGTAAACTCGATCGTTCGATGCGGTCGCTTTACGACTCGACTGATTTCGCCAGCGATGTGATGAAAAGCCTGGCGGCTAATTTGAATCAACTCACGTTCGTCTCGGTCGAATCGCTATTCAAATTCCTGGCCCAAGTCGCCGAGCAGAAGGTCATTGACGAGCATCGACGCCAGCACACGCTCAAGCGGGACGTCACGCGTGAACGAAGATTCTCGGCAGACGACAGGGAGGGCGGTCCGGCTCACCTTCCCTCGGGTGGGCCGACCGCCAGCCAGCAAGCGCAGGCCAACGAGGTCCAGGAACGGCTTCTGGACCGGCAAGACGAGATTGAGCGGACCGTCATTGATCTCAAGCACCAGGGATACTCTACGGCCGACATTGCCGATAAGACGGGCTGGAACATCCGCAAGGTTCAGCGGTTTCTCAAGGATCTTCACGATTCCCTCCACGACTCGGGAGGATGATCATGAAGTCATTCCTCGCCTCGGCTCGTGCTGGCAACGGGCTGGACCGGGTGGACCGCGACGTGGACCTGCTCGAGGAGCAATGGCAGAGACACGGCGAGGTGTCCCTGGAGCGATTCTGGGAGAACTGCAAGGCCAAGGACACGGGAAGTCTGCTCGATCGCCTTGCGCATCTGGTAGCCCTGATCAAGTCCGATCTACGCTGCCGTTTCGAACGAGGCCAGATAGCGGAAGTTGCCCACTACCTCGACCGCTTTCCCGATCTTCGCCAGGCTCACAGCCGTGTCATCAGCCTGATCTACGAGGAGTTCTGCCTGCGCGAGGAAAAGGGTGAAGCGCCAGACGTCGAGACGTTCTGCGAGCGCTATCCGGCCTGGAAAGACTCGCTGCTCTCGCAATTGCAGTACCACCATCTCCTGAGCCAGGCGGCGGGGCTGTCGACTCCGAAAGCGCGCTTTCCCGAAGCCGGCGGCCAGTTCGAGGAATTTGAGCTTGTCTCATTGATTGGCAAGGGAGGCTCGTCCCGGGTTTTTCTGGCCAGGGACCTCTCTCTGGGCGGCAAGCGCGTGGTGCTGAAGGTCTCGCTTGACCGGGGCCAGGAACCCAAGACCCAGGGGGCACTCGACCACCCCCACATCGTTCCGGTCCATGCCGTGGCATTTCAGCCCGACCAGGGGCTGCGTGGGCTGTCGATGCCTTACCGCCCCGGGTTGCCGCTCGACGAGATCGTGAAGCGCGTTCGGCCGGTCGAGCGGCCCAAGCTGGCCAGGATTCTTTGGGACGTGACGGTGGATGGCACCAGCGCCTTCGCACCAGCACACCCGCAGGAGAAGCACCCGTCGCCGCACCGCCGCGAACCCACGGGGGATCGGTGGAACGGGTTCCCGGTGGAAGGGACCTACGCCCAGGGCGTGGCCTGGATCGCCATGATCCTGGCCCGCGCGCTGCACTATGCCCATGGGATGCAGACCTTCCACCGGGACGTCAAGCCGGGGAACATCCTGCTCACACTCGATCACGGCCCGCAGTTGCTCGACTTCAACCTCGCGGAATCCCCGCACGCGGCCCACCAGGCCGAGTCGGCCATGCTGGGAGGAACCCTGCCGTACATGGCCCCGGAGCAGATCGAGGCCTTTCTCAATCCCGATCTTTGGGGCAAGGTCGGCGCTCGGGCCGACATCTATTCCCTTGGGCTGGTGCTACGGGAGCTGTTGACCGGCCAGGCTCCGGATCTGCCGGACGAAAAAACTCCGCCAGCCCGAGCGATGAGCGATCTGCTGGACCGCCGAACGCGCCTGGTGACCGACGTCCGACAGTTCAATCCCCAGATCCCCCATGCGGTCCAGGCGATCGTCGATCGCTGCCTTTGCTTCAATCCCGACGATCGGTATCCCGATGCCCTGTCGCTCGTCGAAGATCTCGAGCGCTTTCTCACCCGCCAGCCACTACGGGTGGCCGTCAATCCTTCCCGACGCGAACGAATCGGCAACTGGGTCACACGGAACCGGGCCCGGATCGTGGGCCACACGGTCTATCTCGCACTGATCGGGATCCTCGGCTACCACTGGGTCGCTCCCATGCTGAAGCCCGATCCGGCAACGCTGCCCGTGCTCCGGCAAGCCGTCAAGGACATCGATGACGGCCATGCCGGAAGGGCTATCGTACCACTTCGTGGCCTGGTTCTCGAGTATCCAGGCCATCCCCTGCCACCGACCCTGCTGGGAATCGCCCAAGGCGTCTCGCATAGTCTTGTGGAGGACGATGCCCAGGTCTCCATGAACACCGGTCTCAATCTTCCGAGCGCCGAATCGAAACTTCTGGAATGGGCACGCGAGAACCCGTCTTTGGCCAGGCAGCTCCAGGACTTCGTCACCTCCCGGTTCGATCTCCTCATACAATACAAAACCAATGCGGCCAGGCGAGACAGCATCGATGTCAAGGCTAGCCCGAGCACGGATGAGCAGGGGGTTGAACGCAAGTACTATGAGACCATGCTCAAAGTGCTGGCGCTGGCTCTGAGGATTGACCCCGCATCAAGTACGATTCGCACGCAGATGGCGACCGTCGAGGAGTTCTTCGGCAATTACGAGTCGGCCCATCTCCGTCTGACCGAGCTGATCGACGCAGCTCGGGCTCGTGGCGGTCGCAAGGACCGCGACGAGCTGATCGACTGGATCGTTCGCAGAAGCCGGGTCGCGATTCGATGGGCCGCCCAGCTTCGCCGCCGCGGCGATGCCGCCAGCTCCAAGCGTGCCCTGGCGCTGATCGAGCAGGCCACCAAGGCCATGGGCGACTGCGAGCCGGTTGTCGCCGATCTTGTGGTCCTACCCGACCGGCCTAATTCTGCGATCGAAAGGGTCTATGATTTCTACTGGATTTCGAGCGAGACCTGGCTAGCCATGGGTGAGTTTGCCCGTGACCTGGGACAGCATGCGCAGGCGCGATCGGCCTTCCAGAGCGCCAAGAAGGCATTTGATTGCCTGACCGCGTTCAGCAGGGAGCACTCTCTGGTACACGAGCGCCCCGCCGAGGTCGAAACCTTGTGGAAACGGGTGAGGGCTGGCCTGCTGGCCCATTGACCCGCCGCTGCCGGGTAAGAACCTCATTTGACGAACCAGGTCGACGCCACGCAGGCTGGCAAAACCATCTACTCCATGCCATCGTCCCGACTCGGGGGGAAACTGGCGCCTTTGGGAGCCAACTGGCGCCATTTTGGAGCCAGTGTCCTAGACTTGTAAAAGTGTTCAACCTGAATCCGAGAAGGGGTCAGCACCGGTGGGACTGGAGTCCTCGCGATGACGGATCTGATTACTCAAGTCTGGAGCGCCCTCCGCGATGCGGGTCTGCCCGAGGTCATGCTCTACCTGCCCGATGGATCGGCCTGCCGCTGCCACTGGAACGACACATCACTGATCGGCTCGATCCGGGTGGCTATTCTGGCAGATCAGGACCGAAAGATCGTTCGCATCATGCCAATCGAGGAGTGCAAGGGCATCGGAATCGCCAGTCCCAAGGGGACCGACCCGATGGGCTACCGCCCCTTGGTCCTGGAAAAGCTCAACGAGTGCTTCGGGGCCAAGGAAGTGTCGGTCGCAAGTTCTTGACGGCATTGCTTCCCTTAACCCGCGCTCTGGGGGTCGGACCTGGGATGAAATCGTGCATGAACTTCTCGGAGCCGGCTCAGCTCGACCCGGGTGTAGATCTGGGTCGTGGCGATTGACGAGTGGCCGAGCATCTCCTGGACGGCACGAAGATCTGCGCCGCCGGCCAGCAAGTGCGTGGCGAAGCTATGCCGCAAGGTGTGGGGACTGACATCGCACTTCAACCCGGCTGCTCGGGCATGCTGCTTGACGATTCTCCACAAGCCGATCCGGGAAAGCGGACGTCCCGATTTCGAGACCAGCACCGTGGCCGTCTCGGGGTGGCGTGCAACAAGGAACGGTCGATCCGTCGTCAGGAACGCCGAGACAGCCGCGACCGCTCGGGCTCCCAGCGGGACCCAGCGTTCCTTGTTGCCCTTGCCGACGCACCGCGCCAACCCCCCCCTCAGATCGAGATCCGACGGTCGCAGATTGACCACCTCCGAGGCCCGGCAGCCCGTTGCGTAGAGGGTCTCGAGTGCCGCTCGGTCACGCCGGCCTAGCCGTGTATCCCCCCTGGGAGCGCTCAGCAGGCGGTCCACCGCGGCAGGCCCCAGGACAGTCGGCAACCGGTCCCAAACCGCCGGGGCCACCAGCAGTTTGGCCACATTGTCCGAGAGCTTCCCCTCGAAAACGAGGAACCGGAAGAAGGTCGACAGGCTCGCCAGGTGCCGGCAAATACTACTCGGCGCAAGGCCGGCAGATGCAAGCTCGCTCACGTATCCGCTCAGGATGCCGATTTCCAACCGTCCCAGCGGCTCGGGTGCATGCGTTTTGCGCCAGCGGAGGAAGCGCATAAGGTCGGACCGGTAGGCTGCCAGCGTGTGCGGGGACACGCCGCACTCCGCCATCAGGTAATGCAAGAATGGCCCGACCGGATCACGATCCGGGTCGGGCCTGTAGATCGTCTTTGCCATGGAACCCCGGCCAGCGTCCGACGCGTTGATAACGAGCACGGCAGGAGGAGAAGGCCGCCTGGAAGAATCATCGGACATCTCTCCGTGCCGGCTTGATCGCGATCGGTTTCGCCGGAAAGCGTCAGGTTCGCCCTCGAGAGGCCGTCGTTCAAAGACTCAAGGCCAGCCGATTTGCCAGGTTTTCTTGCTCGGCCATGATGAGGTGTGGTAGCTTGTTGCTGCACTCTCCAAAATTGCCGATTTTTGGATTGCCGATGGGGGACCGGGGAATCCAAAATCCCCAATGTCAGGGAAGGATAAGTGGGGTGACACGGGCTTGGGGAGAGGAACATCGGGCTCAGTTGGTTGCTCTGCTGAAGCGCGACGCACTTCGGCTGGGGACTTTTACCCTGGCCAGCGGGCGATCCTCGCATTATTACATTGACGGCCGCAGGGTCACGCTGCTGGCCGAGGGCTCCCAGTTAATTGCTGTGGGGATGCTCGACCTGTTGGCCGATTATCCCGAGGTCACGGCGGTAGGCGGGCTGACGCTGGGGGCCGATCCGATTGTCGGGGCAACTCTGGCCCTGGCGGCCACCCACGGACGCCCCGGGCTGCGAGGTTTTCTGGTGCGCAAGCAGGCCAAGACCCACGGCACCCTTAACCTCGTCGAGGGTCCGCTCGAGCCAGGCTCGGTGGTGGCGATCGTCGATGATGTGGCCACGACAGGTGGATCGTCGGCCCAAGCCATTGAGGCTGTCGAGGCACTCGGTTGCAAGGTCGCGCTGGTGGCCGTTGTTCTCGACCGGCTCGAGGGGGCTGCACAGGCGTTCGAGTCGCGCGGGCTGGTTTTCCGTCCTCTCCTGACAATTCGCGATCTGGGTGTCGAACCTTTGAGGGTCGTTTGACGGATCTCGGCCCCTGCCGGACGACACTGGCGCGTCTCGTTTTTCAAGGATGATCTACAATGGAGACGAGCCTGCACCGCGCATTGAAGGATCAGTACGGATCGGGGTCGGGTGGGCGTTCCGAGGTCACACTCAAGGGGTTCAGGATCGATGCCGTGGACGGCGCGGGGCTGCTCGTCGAGATCCAATCAGGCCCCTTGGGCCCGTTGCGAGCCAAGTTAGGGCGGCTGCTGCCCGAGCATCGAGTGCGGGTGGTCAAGCCCGTGGTGCTCGAGCGTCGGGTTGTGACCCGAGCGCGGACCGACGGTCCGAATCTGTCGGCCCGCCGCAGCCCGAAGCGTGGAGCGGTCGTGGATCTCTTCGAGGATCTGGTCGGGCTGGCCCGCACCTTGCCGGACCCAAATCTGGACATTGAGGTCCTACCTGTGTCGATCGACGAGATCCGGGTGTCGCGCCGCCGGCGGCCCGGTTACCGGATCGTCGATCGCCACCTGGTCGAGATCCTGGGGAAACTCAGTATCGAGCGTCCCGCCGACCTCTGGAAATTGCTACCGCAAAGCCATGACTGGGTCGAGCCATTCACCACGGCCGACATCGCCCGCCGGATCGATCGTCCGCTCTGGCTGGCCCAGCGCGTGGCGTATTGCCTTCGCCTCTCGGAAGCGGCCCAGGTCGTTGGCAAACGTGGGAATCATCGCCTCTATGTGAATCTGTCGGGGACAGTTCGGAAGACTGCCTGATAGACGGGCCATGCGGCTCTCATTGCCTTACATTTCGACCACGCCGTTGCCGAAAGGTCTTGTCGCGACACCGCTTCCGTTGCCCTGGCCGTTGCTGCCACCTCTGTGGCCACCATACAAGAGCATGAGGTTCAGCCGGGCGCGATCCCAGAGCCGGGACTCTTGCAAGTCGGCTTGTTCTCGAACGATGGCTCGCGCGGACCCTTCGGTTCGAGGAACCGCTGTGGGGTTCATGACTGGATTCTTCTCGAACGTGGTTCGGTTAAAAGACACTCATGTCCAAGCGAGACGGGTCAGGAGTCCGCAAATCTCGGGCCGCTCCGCTGGTTTTCGCTGCTGCGGCCAGTAGTCGGAAAGGCGGACTAGCCCTCGCTGGTCGCGATCTGATACGAGGGGTCGGCCGGATGAAGAATTGCCGTGGCCGCGCCGGCGGTGAGCACGGGATGCCCGTCCTCGTGACGCAGTTCGTTGCGAAAGATCGGGACGCTCAGCGGCGCCTCGAAGCCAATCCGCACCTGGTTGCCCCGGATAGAAATGACGGTTATCCGAATGTTGTCGCCAATGACAATCTGCTCGTTGACTTTGCGGCTCAGGACCAACATGGCGAAACCTCCCTGTGTACGAAAATCGCGGCGAATTTCATGTTCGACTCGTGGACGGCAAATCCATTGACCAGGTAAGAAGTCAAATAGCGACTCGCGCGCTCACCATCCAGGTGAAGCCCTATGCGATTGCCAATTCCGGCCCTACGACGATCAGAACGCTGCGGACACAAAAAAACCCCGGTCAGACGAATGTCGCCTGAACAGGGCTATCTTAGCCGGTGTTCCTGACCCCGTCATGAGTCAGGTACTTCAACCGCAGAACCTAACACGGAGCATTCGGTTCTGTCAACAAGGATTTTCGTATCGGCGAGGGTTTTTCAGGATCTGCTTGCGAGACGGCCAAGCCAGCTCGTAGAATTTACATGCCCCTGGCACGTCATCTTCGGAAAGAAGTGCTGCGCTTATGGGCAACAATCGCCCAGCCTGCTGGCGTTTCCAGCTCAAAAGAAGATGATCGTGGGTGGGCTCTTTTCTTTTCCCAGCCAGGTTAGACCGGCGAGACTTCTGTCTCTCCATGCTCTTGCGAGCAAGACCATGCGGCAAAGTTCGCTCTTTGAGCGCTACCAGGAGCTGCAAGGGTATGTTGGCTGGACCGAGCTGGATGCGTTGTCGATCCAGTCGATTGCCGGGCGGCTCGAAGGGGCTTTTCACGCCATCGTCGTGGATTTCTACGAGGAAATTGATCGCCACCCTGAGGCCCGCAAGGTACTCTCGGGTGGAGCGGCCCAGGTCGAGCGGCTCAAGACGACCTTGCTTGGCTGGTTGAGTGATCTGTTCTCCGGAGTCTATGACGCAGACTATGTCCAGCGGCGCTGGAGAGTTGGGCTTCGCCATGCGGAGATCGGCCTGGACCAAGTCTTCTGCAACATGGCGATGGCCCGGATGCGCTCGGGTCTACTCGATGCACTGGCCCGGGCCTGGGATGGCGAGCCGGCGGAACTCCGGACGGCAGTTCTCGCCTTGAACAAGCTGCTCGACCTCGATCTGGCCATCATTGAAGACGCCTATCAAACCGAGCACCTTGCCCGCCAGCAGCAGATCGAGCGTCTGGCCGGTCTTGGACAGATTGCCGCGGGCGTTGCCCATGAACTGCGCAACCCCTTGAACGTGATCAAGACCTCAGTTTACTTTCTGCGGAGCGCTTGCGACCCCACGGCTGAGAAGAAGGCCGAGCACTTCAGCCGGATCGAACGGCATGTCGAGCTGGCTGACGGCGTGATCTCGGCACTGTCGAACTTCGCCCGCATGTCGGCCCCGCAGCCGCGGCCGTTCTCGGTCGGGGCTTGCATTCGCGAGGTCCTGAATCAGACGGGATTGCGCGAGACCGTCGAGGTCGCTCTGCTGGGGCTCGATCCGCTTCCCGCGGTCGCCGCGGACGCCGGGCAGATCGAGATCGTGTTCAGCAATCTGTTCCGCAATGCGCGCGAGGCCATGTCCGGGAATGGACGCTTGACCATTACTGGCAGGACCGATGGACCGTTCGTTGAGATCGACGTGACCGACACGGGCCCGGGAATTCCGCCCGACCAGATCGCGCGGGTCATGGAACCGTTCTTCACGACCAAGGCCCGCGGCCTGGGCTTGGGACTGGCGATTTCCCGGTCCATCGCGGAGCGAAACCAGGGTGAACTACGCGTGCTCAGCGAACCCGGATCAGGGAGCACGTTTCTCGTTCGCCTGCCCGCCGCGTCGCCGCCTGCCCACCATGCCCGCCAACCCTTATAATGAATCCCATCGAAGCGGTGAGAGGGACTGTGGCCCATGAGCCTTGCCGAAAGCGCGATCGACCTGGAACACACGCTCCGCGACCGGTTCGGGCTGGAGCGGTTCCGCGCCGGACAGCGCGAGGTGATCGAACGGGTACTGGGCGGCCGCGACGTGCTCTGCGTGATGCCGACAGGGGGAGGCAAGAGCCTTTGCTACCAGTTGCCGGCCCTGCTTCTGCCGGGCGTCACGCTGGTGATCAGCCCCTTGATCGCCCTGATGAAAGACCAGGTCGATGTGCTCAACCAGCGCGGGCTGCGCGCGACCCTGATCAATAGCACTCTGGACCCGGCCGACCAGTGGGCGCGCATGCAAGAGATCGAGGCCGGCCGCTACCGCCTGGTGTACGTTGCGCCCGAGCGCTTCCGCAGCCCCCGCTTCCTCGCCATCATGGCCCGAATCAAGCCCAGCTTGCTCGCGGTGGACGAGGCCCACTGCATCAGCGAGTGGGGGCATGATTTCCGACCTGATTACGCCCGTCTTGGCCTGGCTCGCCGCCAGCTCGGCTCGCCGCCCTGCATCGCGCTTACGGCCACGGCTACCGATGCCGTCCGCCGCGACATCGCCGATCAGCTCTCGCTGAACGATCCCGAGTTCTTCATCACCGGGTTCGACCGTCCCAACCTGCGGTATGCCGTGATCGAGGGCGGGCGCGACGAGGCCAAGATGCAGGAGCTGAGCCGGGCGCTTGATCGGAACCGCGGAGCGGCGATCGTCTACACCTCCAGCCGGGCGCGGTGCGAGACCGTCGCGGCTTTCCTGAGCGACGAGCTGCGGCGCGAGACCGTGGTCTATCATGCCGGTTTGACCCGCGAGCAGCGCACCGCCGCGCAGGATCGGTTCATGAGCGCCGAAGCCGAGATCGTGGTCGCGACCAATGCGTTCGGCATGGGAGTGGATAAGGCCGAGATTCGCTCGGTCATCCACTTCAACATGCCGGGCACACTGGAGGCCTATTACCAGGAAGCCGGCCGGGCTGGCCGCGACGGTCTTCCCGCTCTTTGCCTACTGCTCTACTCGACTGCGGACCGCTTCTTGCAGGAGCTGTTCATCGAGAACGAGTACCCATCGCGAGCAGCCATCTACCAGGTTTACGAGTTCCTAAGGCGCCTCGACGACGACCCGATTCAGATGACTCACGCCGAGATTCGCCAGGCGGCCAACCTTGATCTCAACGAGTCGGCGGTCGGCACGGTCATCAAGATTCTCGACAAGTTCGGGGCGATCGAGAAGTTCCTGCCGCGGGAGAACATGGCGATCATCCGGTTCAACGTCGAGACCGACGAGACGGGCGCGAGCCCCAGCCTGGTCGACCGGCTCAGCCCTCAGGCAAATGTGCAGAAGACCGTACTGGGCGGCCTGGAGGGCCTGGTCAGGGATCGCCTGGGCGAGCCGGTCTACTTCCGGCCCGACGAATTCGCCTCAGCCCTCGGACTGGACCGCCCTGCCCTGGTTCGCGCGCTCAAATCACTGACTGCGGAACTGCCTATTGATTACGTTCCTCCATTTCGCGGCAATGCCATCCGCGTAATCGACCGGGCGCGCAAGCCGCACGACCTCAAGATCGACTTTGCCACCCTCGAGAAACGCAAGCAGAACGAGTACGCCAAGCTCGAGCAAATGGTCCAGTACTGCCGCGGCCGCCAGTGCCGGCGGTCGCACATCCTCAACTACTTCGGCGAGCAAGACGCCAAGTCGATCCACTGCGGGGGATGTGATAACTGCCTGCCGGCCCATGGATTCGCGCTGGCCGCCCCCTCGTCCATCCCGATCGACACCCCGGGCGGACGGGAGATCATCCTGAAGATCCTTTCCGGCGTCGCACGGGCCAAGGGGCGCTTCGGCAAGATCGTTGTCGCTCAGATGCTCACCGGGTCCGAATCCGAGCGGATGTCCAAATGGAAGCTCGACCAGTTGACGACTTTTGGAATTCTCCGCGACGGCGGATTCACAAGAAAAGAAGTCGCGGAGATCATCGACGCCCTGGCCAGGGCCGGGCTCGTGGAAACCCAGGAGGTCGAGCGCTTCAAGCCGGTGGTGACGCTCACCGACGCGGGCTGGCGCTGGCTGCGCAGCCAGGAACCGGCCGAGCTGATCCTTGAACTTCCCGATGACCTGCTGCGCCGGCTCCGTCGCGGCGGCAACACGCGCCGCAACCGGGAAGACGCACAGGTGCCACCGCCCCGGCTGCCGCGGTCCGGTGCCTCGGTAAGAGAAGTCATCGCTGACCCGGAGCAAGCCGCGGATGACGAACTGACGGGCGATCCGCTGTGGGAGCAACTCAAGGCGTTGCGGTCCGACTTGGCACGCGAGCTCAAGCAACCGCTCTACTGCATCTTCACTAATGAAACCCTCGAGGCCCTGGTAAGAGATCGGCCCTCGACCCCGGCCGCCCTGGCCGGGATCAAGGGACTGGGACGGGCCCGGATCGAGCGCCACGGAGCGGCATTACTTCATGCAATCGCCGCGTTCCCTCATGCTGTTCCCACTTCGCCTCGCCGGCAGGGCGAGGCTGCCGCCGAGCCGAATGCCGTCGGGACTCGGCAAGAGCCTCGCAACCCTGTCCCTCCATCGACTCCCCGGGCTGTGGTGATCCCTGCCTTCCCGCAGGCCAGCACCGACGCTGCATCGAAGTACGTGCCGACCGAGGAGTGGACCTCTCGCCTGATTGACCGCGGCTTCACCATCGCCGAAGCCGCCGCGATCCGAGGTCTCGATGCGCCGATGATCGTTCGCCATCTCACCTGGATGGTCCACCGCGGTCATCCTCTTGCCGTCGAGACCGTTCTTCCACCCGAGACGATCGCTGCCTGGGACGCCTGGCGGCTCGAAAACGGAGAGACCGCACCGCCAGAGCCTGCCAACGCCATCCATGTTTGGCCCCTCTTCCTCGCATGCCGGATCGACCGGTCGTGAGGAATTGAGGAATTCGTCTCCACTGATCGATCGACTCGCCCTGGACAATTTGGCTGCCGCGCGGTCGAGAATCATTTTCCTTGAACATAGCCGTGCGCGGCAGAAAAGAACTCGGTAGGCCGCTGGGGCGCGGAGCGATGAACTGACTTGCCAGCCATCATGGAAGATCCTCTGGATTCGGGCCCAAACGCTTTCGTGGTTCGACCGTTCCAGTTGGCTCCCATCGAAGATGGCTCGGATTCGAGATGAATGGCGATGATTTCCGGGATCAGGACCCGGTTCGGACGCGGCCATTGAAGTCCGTGCAGAAGGTCCGTGTGCTCGGCTCCTCCATCCTGAGTCGTCGGATAGCGGCTGATGTTCGACTCACGGTTCCACATCTGGAAGAAACCGATCGGGACATACCCGCCGTAGTCATGGTGGCTCAACCGGCTGCCGAGATGCCAGCCGCCCGGCGGCTGGATAAGGTAGTGCTTCTGACTTGAAGAGTTGCTCGTCCGATGGCGCTGCCATTCGTCCCACGACGGGCAGTTGACACGGTCGATCCCGTAGATCGCGTCCTTCCGTAGATCGGCGTTCTCGACCAGTTTGCGGAAGTTTCCGGGAAGAACCGTATCAGCGTCGATGTGGATCATCCAGTCGGAACACTTCAGATGAGCCAGCCCGAGATTGACTGCAAGGGCCTTGTTGAACGGCGAGCTGTTTTTGGCGAAGTAGGGGCAGAAGACCGTCCGGACGCCATAGCGTTCGCAGACTCGAAACGTGGGCTCGTCACTGTGGCATGTCACGACCACCCAATCGTCAAAATGCGGCTGGTTGGCAGGAATCACATGCTCGAGAAAATCAGCGTAATCCCGGCAAATGGTCACGGCTTCGAAACGGCTCATGAAAGCGCTCTCCCTGGGAGATCCAGTCTGCCGGCTCGACGCAGCCAAGACATGGGCCGGAATACTTGAGAAGCGGCAGGGCAATCATCCCGTCGAGAGTCTCAACCGCCTTTATCTCCCTATCTCTAGGTTGTCACATCGCAGAGCAATTCAGAAAAAAAAGTGGCCGTTTTTTTGGAAAGGCGCGAGTTCGCAGCTTCAAGCTCTTCTTTCGCGTATCAAATGTATAGTAAATCTCTAATCCGGAGTTCCAGAGCACTTTTTCTGTATCCCTTTGATACAAAAAAGGTTAGGTGAAATTCATGCCATCTATGGCGTCCAATAAACACTAATTTATTAGATGACGAATCTCTTTGCTGGCAAATACCTTATGTCGTTTCTGACC
>JAFAHT010000004.1 GCA_019237095.1 Planctomycetaceae bacterium | reverse complement strand
TACTGGGAATTGGTGGGATGGAGTCGGACTCGTCGCTGGGAGCATTTCTTGCGGGTCTGATGCTCGTGAACCTCGTCCTCGGTCTGTTTAACCTCATTCCCGCATTTCCGATGGACGGAGGACGCGTGCTCCGCGCGCTCTTGACCGGTTGGCTGGGCCGAGTTCGGGCCACCTCGATCGCGGCCACAATCGGCCGCACCCTGGCCGTGGCGTTCGGCGCCTATAGCCTCCTCATCGTCTTCCCACCGAACCTGTTTCATGTGGCGTTGGCCGCTTTCATCTATTTCGTGGCAGGCGCCGAGGAGTCCAGCGTGATGGCCGAGGAGCAAAAACGTGCCTATTATACTCCGCAAGACCAGGGGATCTGGACTGCGCCGCCAGGCTATCACTGGGTGCAACAGGGCAATGGTGTCTGGCAACTGGCCCCAATTGTCGTGACAAACGGAGACTCGAGACGGAATTCTTCGTCATGGGCCGGCTGACGCCGATCGCGGAGCTCGAGCTTGTGCAGCAGGTGGTTCCTGAAGCCGGGTGGCCAGGAAATGAACCATGTCTGATTTCTCGCGCCTGCTCAAGAACCGGTGGCCGAGCGATCATGGAATCGCTCCAGCCCCTTAAACGCCAGCAACTCGGGGGCCACGCAGCCAGTGTTGCCGCACCGGGCCGGACCGGGCCCTCCTCAAGCTATTGTACGCGATGATCTCCGGCCGGATTCGCCGCAATAACGCAAGGTGGATAGAATGTGTCGTCTTGACTCTGAGTCCTTGTTCCTTCGAGCCAGAACGACATGCCCGAATCCGCGCCTTCTCAAGAACACACTAGGGTACTCTACCCCCTCTGGAACAGCCCTTTTCTCAAAGCCTGTCGCCGCGAACGGGCGGAGGTCACGCCGATCTGGTTGATGAGGCAGGCTGGACGTTACATGGCCGAGTATCGCGCCATTCGCTCGAAGGTGTCGTTTCTGGAGCTCTGCAAGCGTCCCGATCTGGCCGCCGAGGTCACGGTCACGGCGGCCGACGTCCTGGGGGTCGATGCGGCCATCTTGTTCGCGGACATCCTTCTGATCCTCGAGCCAATGGGCTTCGACCTCGAGTTTGCCAAGGGCGAAGGCCCGATCATTCACAATCCCGTTCGCGAAGCCGGTCATGTCGACCGTGTCCGTCCGCTGCAAGATCCATTTCCGCTTAATTTTGTGTACGAAGCCGTACGCTCGATCCGGGCCGCTCTCAAGCCCGCGACACCGCTCATTGGCTTCGCTGGGGCTCCGTTCACCCTGGCGTGTTACGCCATCGAAGGAGGAGGGTCGCGTCATTACGAGACCGCGAAGGCATTCATGTACCGGGATACCGGGGCCTGGAATGCGCTGATGACGAGATTCGTTGATTCCACCGCGCTTTACTTGAACGCTCAAATTGCGGCCGGCGCTCAGGTCGTGCAGATTTTTGATAGCTGGGTCGGAACCCTCGGTCCGGAGGATTACCGCCGGTTTGTCCAGCCTCACATGGCTCGACTCTTTGCCGAGCTTGATCCCGCCGTGCCGGCGATTCAGTTCGGCACTGACACTGGATCGCTGTTAGAGCTGCAACGCGACGCCGGCGGGTCGGTGATCGGACTCGACTGGCGGGTCGACCTGGCCCGATCCTGGAAACGACTTGGTTCCCAGGTTGCCGTGCAGGGGAATCTCGATCCCGTCGTTCTGTTCGCGGACTTACCGGAAATCGAGCGGCAGGCTCGCCGCATCCTCGAGCAGGCCGGCGGCCGGCCCGGTCACATATTCAACCTCGGCCATGGAATTCTCCCACAAACCCCCGTCGATCATGTCCGGGCACTGGTGGATATGGTCCATAACCTCTCTCAGTCCACACACTAACCTGGGCACCCGATTCGTCGTGCCTCTCGCGGCCGGAAGCTGAGGATGCTAGAATCATTGGGAAAGGGCCGAGTCTTTGCATACATGCACTTCGGCCGCGGACCTATTGAAGGAGAGAATGGACTTGATCGAGCGTACTCCGACCTCCAGAAAACTCGCTCGAGTGGTCGTGATCGGGAGTGGGCTCTCTGGCCTGGCCGCGGCTCATCGAATCCACGAGCTGACGGCGTCATCGCGCCAGCCGATTGAGGTCGTGGTGCTCGAAGCGAAGGACCGGATCGGGGGTGTCATCTGGACGGAACGCGTGAACGGTTTCACCCTGGAGGGTGGACCCGATTCGTTCCTCACCAACAAACCGTGGGGGATCGATCTCTGCACCCGGCTTGGGCTGACGGACCAGCTCGTGGAAACCGACTCCAGCCACCGTCGTTCGTTCGTCGTGAGGAAGGGGCAGTTGGCACCGGTCCCGGAAGGCTTTGTGCTCATGGTCCCGCACCGCATCCTGCCGATATTGACGACTCCCGTGCTGTCTTGGCGCGGCAAGCTACGGGTGCTGATGGATCTGGTTGTTCCCCAGCGGGTTGAGGACACCGAGGAGAGCCTGGCGTCGTTTGTCAGACGCCGGCTGGGACGAGAAGCCCTGGAGCGTCTGGTGCAGCCCCTGGTGGGCGGAATCTATACTGGCGATCCCAACGACTTGAGTCTCAAGGCCACACTCCCCCAGTACCTGGCCATGGAGCGGGAGCACGGCAGCCTGATTCGCGCTGCCTGGCGGCAGCAATCTCGCGATCGGGCGACTCGCCAGCATGTGCGTCACGCGTCGGGTGCTCGCTATGGCATGTTTGTCTCGCTGGCCGATGGGATGGACGTGCTGCCACGGACTCTCGCCGCCGCGCTGCCGCCGGGAACCGTTCGAACTCACTCAGCCGTGCGCCGGTTGAGCCGTAACGGTGCGGCCTCTCCCTGGATGGTCGAGCTGCTTGACCGGCCGCCAGTGGAAGCTGATGCCGTGATTGTCACGACCGAGGCTCACTCCACGGCCCGGATGATCGACATGGAAGACCCTGGTCTGGCTCTTCAGCTTCGTGCAATCCCTTACGCCTCGTCGGTCGTCGTCAACGTCGCCTACCGCCGCGACCAGGTCCAGCACCCGCTCGACGGCTTTGGCGTTGTGGTCCCGGCAACCGAAGGCCGATCGATCCTGGCGGTCTCGTTCTCCAGCGTCAAGTTTCCCAGCCGCGCGCCGTCAGGTACGGTGCTCTTGCGCGTCTTCATCGGCGGTGCGACCCAGCCCGGGCTGTTCGATCTGGACGATTCATCCCTCGGCGACCTGGTCGCCCAGGAAATGGCCGGCCTGATCGGGGTGCACGGTGACCCGCTCTTGCTCCGGATCGCCCGCCATCCCCGTGCCATGCCCCAGTACATCCTTGGCCATCTCGACCACGTTGAGGCGATCAGGCGCAAGCTGACCAAGTACCCCCGGCTCTTCCTGACGGGTATCGCCTTTGACGGTATCGGAATTCCCGACTGCATCCACGCCGCCGAGACCACGGCCGAAAACGTCTTCAATTCCCTGGCCAACCCAGCCAGCACGGCGGCAGCCTGACGCCGGTGGGGGCGTTTCATCGAGATACCCTTTGATGAATCGCACTTAACCCGATCTTGGGGTTGAACTTTCTCGTGCTGGTTTGCTTGGCAACGCCGCAGGCCAGTCGTCAGGGCGGAAGGTCGCCTCGATGCCGCCGTCGATGGCGATGACCTGGCCCACGATGAATCGTGCCTTGTCGCTGAGCAGGAACTCGAAGAGGTTGGCGACCTGCTCGGGGGTCGTGTGGCGTCCCAATGGACGGGGCAATTCCCGAACAGCATTCCCGAACGCCGGGTCACCGAGAAACTGCCTCAGCAAGTCAGGAGCCCACATGGACGACCACAAGGCCCACCAACCGGCCAGCGGATTATCGAGAATCGGCTTCCAAGGGTTTGTCATTATCGGTCCCGATGAGACCCCATTCAGCGTAATCCCACGGCCCGCCCACTGCGGCGAAGGTGCGTGGCGGCGAATCCAGCGGGCCAAGGCCAGATTGCTGGACGCATAGGCTTTGCCCGGATGATCCTTGAGGAGTTCCAGGGCTCTTCCCTCATCGCCCTGGAGAAGCGCCTCCACCATGTCCTCGGGAATGCCCGGCGTGATCAGCATGGAATTCGAGACGCTGGTGACGGCAGCGGGCTGCTTTCCCCAAGCCAGTGCGTCCCGAAGCCCAACCAGAAGATCGACCGTCCCGAAGTAGTTCAGGGAGATGACCAGGGAATCAGGTGCATGATCGACGCCCACATTGCAGACCAAGCCGTCGAGGACGCCGCCGCATTGTTTCAACAAGTTCTGGATCGCCTCTTGGCGACCATCCGGCGTGGAGAGGTCGGCCTCGACCTCTGCTCCCTTGCCAGGCAGGTCGATGCCGAGGACGATCCTGCCGGATGCTTCCAGTTGCTTGCGGATCGCCAAGCCCGTCCCAGCCTGAGATCCCGTGACGACAACGTTGCCCATGGATCACCTCATGACATACCTCGACCGTGCCCGTGCGATCCCCGATTATACTGGTTCGGAACGAGCCAAATGCCGGTATCTGAAGGGAAACGGAGTCACTGATGGCGAAGAGACACTAGCCACTGATGGCGAAGGGACACAAGCCGAAGAAGATCAAGCCCGAGCGGGACGAGGCCCGTGAAGAACGGATCTCATCGTCGATGCCCATGAGGAAGAGCGGGCCGCTGCGAGTTCTGGCCTTGCGATAGCAAACGGACAAAAACCAACGGCCTCCTGTGACCGTCAGTTCAGTAGTGCGCGTTCTGCGTAGAAAGGCGAATTCCTCGCCAGGCATCCATGTAAATTACTTAAAGGCGGCGACCCCGTGGACGCTGGGAGGCCGCGCAGGCTAAGCTGTGATCGTGGCAAATCATCAACATTACTGCCAGGTTGTTGGGGCGACGATTGGGCGATTCCATGCACGGCAATTCGAGCTCAACCGCGATACAGGCCCCCGAGCCGCCCGGCCAAGTCCTACGGCTTACCCGTCGGGAAGAGGTCGCGCCGGCCGCGGAAGGCAACGAGATGGCTGCCCTCCGCGCGATCGTCGAGGGGACGGCGCGGGGCACGGGGGAGGTCTTCTTCCAGTCGCTCGTCAGGCACCTGGCCACGGCGATCGGGGTGGAGTATGCCTTCGTCGCCGAGTTCGCCGGCAAACGGACTCGGGTCCGGACCCTCGCCTACTGGAGAAAGGGGCAGATTCGCGAGAACGTCGAGTTCGACCTGGCCGGGACCCCCTGCGAGGATGTTGTGCGTGGGGGGCTATGCCATCATCCCTACGCCGTCAAGGAGAGATTCCCGCACGATGACTCGCTGGTCGCTATGGGGATCGAGAGCTATCTAGGCGTGCCGCTGCTCGACGGCGATGAGAATGTACTCGGCCACTTGGCGGTGTTCGACGAGCGGCCGATGCCAGCCGAGCCTCGGCGTCTGTCCATCTTCCAGATCTTCGCCACCCGCGCCGCCGTCGAGCTTGAGAGGCTGAGGGTCGAGAAGCGACTTGTGGAGAGCGAGCAACGCTATCGAGACCTTTACGAGGAGGCGCCCAATGCATACGTATCGCTCGGCAGAGACCGGCGGTTGATCAGTGTCAACCGCCGCGCAACGCAGTTGCTCGGCTACTCCGCGGAGGAACTGGAGGGTTCGCCCGTACTCGAATTCTTCGCCGAGTCGCCGCCCGGAAGGGCACAGGCAGAGCAGGCCATCCGCACATGTTTGGCTGGCGAGGAAGTCTCCGGGCTGGAGCTGCAAATGCGCCGCCGCGACGGCCGTCCGCTCTGGATCAGCCTGTGGATGCGGTCGATGCGCGGGACCGACGGACAAATCAGCGCCGCCCATTCGATCTGGGTCGACATCACCGACCACGTGCTGGCCGAGGCGGAACGAGCCCGGCTCCAGCAGCAGAACCTCTACCTTCAGGAGGAAATCAAGTCGGTCCACAACTTTGACGAGATCATCGGCCGCAGCCCCAAGCTGCTCGCCGTGCTCGACAAGGTCGCTCGCGTTGCCCCCACCGACGCCACCGTGCTCATCAACGGCGAGACCGGCACCGGCAAGGAGCTGATCGCCCGGGCCATTCACTCCACGAGCCGGAGGGCCGGTAAGCCATTGATCAAGTTGAACTGTGCAGCGCTGCCCACGGGTCTTGTCGAGAGCGAACTGTTTGGCCATGAGAAGGGCGCGTTCACCGGCGCGATCGCCCGCCGGATCGGTCGGTTCGAGATCTCCGATGGCGGGACACTCTTCCTTGACGAGGTCGGCGATCTGCCCACGGAGGCGCAGGCCAAGCTGCTTCGCGTTCTCCAGGAACATGAGTTCGAGCGGGTTGGAGGCCATACGCCGATCAAGGTCGACGTCCGCGTGATCGCCGCGACCAATCGTGACCTGCTCAAGGCGGTTCGCGAGAAGACGTTCCGCGAAGATCTCTACTATCGCCTGGGCGTGTTCCCCATCCAGCTCCCAGCGCTTCGGGAGCGGACCGACGACATTCCTCTGCTGGTGCGGCTCTTCCTCGACAAATTCTCGACTCGGATCGGCAAACGCGTCGACGGGGTTAGCCGAGCGACGATGCAGCGGCTAACTGCCTATTTCTGGCCCGGCAATGTTCGCGAGCTGGAGAATATCCTCGAGCGCGCCGTCATCCTCGCGACCGGGCCCACGCTGGAGATCGGCCCGGACATCCTCAGCGAGCCCGTCTCGGCGACCGCTACCGGCCCGCACCTCGCCCTCGAAGATGTCGAGCGTAACCACATCCTCAACGTCCTCGGGCAGACAGGCTGGGTGATCGAAGGGCCGAAGGGCGCGGCCACTCTCTTG
>JAFAHT010000378.1 GCA_019237095.1 Planctomycetaceae bacterium | reverse complement strand
TGTGTGCTCAGTCTTTAAGGCGAGTTGATCTGATGGCAAATGGAGTTTCCATCAAAGAGTTCAAATCCCGCCAACAGTCGCTTTCGCAACCACTGACGGGATAGGAAGTTACGAATGAGTCGGGGCGACAAGACGGCTATTGAACTTTTTCTCGCCTGCATCCGGGGATGGGAATCCGGTCTGCGGCATCGGCTCGATGGCGGAAAGTCAGATCCCGATTGAGTTTAGCAGCGTAACCATCAGCGCAACTTGTCGCCGGGGATTCGATCTACTGACCGGATTGCATTTGCTGACGAGCTGACTGAACCGGTCTTTCCCAGAAGCAGGTTTTATAGATCGGCGGCCAGTTCGCGCGTGAGCTGCACTGCCGGTACCTCCTTGCATCCGCTGGCATTCTGGCCTGCCCACAGCGGCGAGAAATCACCGCTCCCGAGGCTCTCGGCTTTGGCGCGCAAGGGGGCGATGGCCGAGGCGGCCAACGGAAAGGCGGGCGCCGCCCCGCTGATCGGCCCGACCTCTCTCATGACACGGTTCACAATCGCGCGCGCGGGCCTGCCGGTGAACACGTTCGTCAGGGCGGTGTAGCGGGCGGCCTCACTCTTTAGTGCGGCGCGATGCACGGCGCTGATGATAACTTCGGGACAAAGCAGGTAGGCCGTTCCCACTTGCACGCCGGCTGCACCAAGCGCCAGGGCGGCCGCGACGCCGTTCGCGTCCGCGATGCCGCCGGCGGCGATGACCGGCGTCTTCACGGCTTTCACGATTTGTGGCACGAGGGCGAGCGTGCCAACCTGGGTGTCCAGATCCTCCGACAGGAACATGCCCCGATGGCCGCCCGCCTCGAACCCCTGCGCGATGATCGCATCGATCCCGCGTGCTTCGAGCCAACGCGCCTCGTCAACGGTGGTCGCCGAGGAGAAGACCTTCGAACCCCAGGTCCGCACGCGTGCCAGCAACTCGGCCGAGGGCAAGCCGAAATGAAAGCTCACCACGGCGGGCCTGAACTCGTCGAGCACGTCGGCAACCTCGGAGCTGAAGGGCGCCCGCCCACCCCCCTCAGCGATCCTGCTCACGTCGAGACCGAACTCCTCGTAATAGGGAGCGAGCGTCGCTCGCCAGGCTGCTTCGCGCTCGGCGCTGGGACTCGGCGGCTCGTGGCAAAAGAAGTTGACGTTGAACGGCTTGACCGTCTGCGCCCTGATCGCCGCCAGTTCCTTGCGCAGGGCATCAGGGCTGAGCAGGGCGCACGGAAGCGAGCCCAGTCCCCCGGCGTTGGACACGGCCACCGCCAGCGCGCTGCCCTGGACCCCCGCCATCGGGGCTTGAATGATCGGTAACTCGACACCCACCAGCGATTGCAGGGTCATTATCTGTTCTCCAGTTTGTTTCGCTCTGGTCGCGTATTCGGTTGGATTCCCGACCGGAGCAGAATCCTGTCAAACGCATCGTCAGCGCCGATGACGACGGATCACCAGCGACCGGCGTGGGCCCCGCCATCGACGTGGAGGATCTCACCGGTCACGAAGGCGGCCGCCTCAAGGTAGAGCACCGCATCGACGACCTCCTGAATCTCGCCCAAGCGCCCCACGGGTTGGAGGCCAGCCAGAATCTTGTGGGTTCGCACCGCGTGCATCGGAGTCTTGATGACGCCCGGCGCCACCGCGTTGACGCGCACGCCCCGGTCGGCGAACTCGATCGCCAAGGAGCGGGTGACCGCGTTGAGCCCGCCCTTGGTCAACGCGGCGAGCGCCGCGGGCACTGCCTTCTGCGGCTGCTCGGCCAGCGCCGCCGTGAGGTTGACGATGTGGCCTGTCCCCCGTTCAAGCATCCGCCTTGCGACCCTTTGCGAGAGGTGGAAAAAGCCCGCCAGGTTCACGGACAGCATCGCCGCGAAGTCGGCTTCGGCGTAATCAACGAACGGCTTGGAAATGAAGATGCCGGCGTTGTTGACAAGGGTGTCGATGCGACCGAAGTGATCGATCGCCGCGGCGACGATGCGCTCGGCGGCTTGTAGGTCGGACACGTCGCCGGCGACCGTCAGCACGTCCGGAGATCCGAAGGCGTCTGGCTTGATCGTCCGGGAATTGGCCACGACGCGATAGCCGCGCTCGAGGAATCCTTTGACCAGCCCCGCGCCGATCCCTTGCGACGCCCCGGTAATCAGGGCGACTTTTTGATCTGTGCTCATGATGCTGCTCTCCTTCTGGAATACAGTGCATGGCTCCGCCTCAGCCCCTTCTCGTAGGCGTTGCCGTTCTGTGAGACGATCGCCGTGACGCGCTCCGGCCGTGCCATCGCGAGGCGAGGGATGACCGGCCGCACGCCCGGCCAGATTGACGAGACTCACGAGGCGCTCAACAGTTCCAGTTTTTGCATTTTGCGGCTGAGTCGTCCATCAATGTTGACCTCTTTTTCCATGGCTAACTTGTCCTGGCTTGGCTTCCGTGGAGGCTTCGACGAAATGGGTCCCGTACTCGGCACTGATTTCCACGATGCGATTCATATCAGGGCCGCCTGGCTTGGCAAATTCAGCGGCGCAGCGGGCGACTAAGATCTTCGCTGGAGCGGCGCGAGGGTGTTGGCCGCGGAGAACACCTTGGGCGTTTGGAAGATGTGCCGGATATCGTGATAGCGGGTGACGACCCAGTAATCGAGGTTGGGAGTGTAGAAGACCGGGGTGGCGGCCCGCGCCTGGGCGAAGAAGGGGTAAGGGTCGGCAAGGTACGGATCACGAAAGGGATCGAAATGCCCGGCGAGGCCCTGCGCCGCGCCGGGCCCCGTTCCGTTCAACTGGGCTCCCTCAGGGTGATCGATCACTTCCTGCAGGAGGGTCTCTCTACTCTTGTCCGCCATGATGTCCTCCTTCTTCTTTCCGATGGGAGCAATCCAATTCGACCATTTTGGAAACCAGATTTGCGACCCGGTTCTCCGAGCCCGAGGCGTCGCTGCCCCATTCAGCGACGGGTCAACAGGGCGGCCACCAGGGTATAGCGCCACGAGTAGCGCTCCGGCTCGGCCAGCAGACGGGCTCGAATGCGCTCGTACAGACATTCGACGGTCTCGAGTTCGCCCTCCGTCTGGTTGAGAGTCGCCCGCACTACCGGCTCGGAGAAGGCGCGCAGGAAGCCGGTGTAGGCCCCGGCGTAAGCCGCCACATCACCGCCGCGCCGGAACTCGACGAGAAAGGGTATAGGGATCTCCAGCGCCTCGGCGCGATCGACCGTAAACGCATCGCGCACAGGGGAGTCCTCTCCTTCCAGGGGCGCGAGCAGCTCCGCAACCGTGCGGTGATAGCACGGCATCGTCAAGCGTTCATACCCCTTTCGTTCCAACCGGCCTGCGGCGACCAGATCGAGACAGGCGTTGTTGAGAACGTCAAAGAGCCCGTCGCACAGCCGGATCTGATCGGTATCGCCCGGGCTGGCCAGCAGCAGCTTTGCCCCCGGGACCAACTCCCGGGCACGGCATTCCAGGAACTGGACCAAGTCCTGCTCGGCCTGCCGCGTGAAGGCCGCCGTGGCCTCCGGCGGCGACACGGCGAGTCCGGTTCGAGTCGGTAGCGGCCGGCGGTAGGCGACACCATCGGGCAAGGGAACCGCGGGCAGCCGGTCGAGCCAGAGGATGGAGTTGAAGCAGGTGGCCAGGTGGACCGTGCCGGGCGGCAGCAGCGGGCCGTAAAACGAGCCCCCCACCGCACCGGGGTAGACACCCGCAGCAAAGAGGCCGGCGCGCCGGGCCTCCTCCAGGTTGGCGAACAGCTGGTTGAAGTTGATGCTGGCCAAGTCGCTGTAGATCGTCTGAAGGGGCTGGTCGGTGCGCCGCCGCAGCCCCGTGACGATGGCCGCCATGAGGCGGACGGCGTTGCGCCCCTCCGAGGAGCCCAGGTCCAGGGCGGTGACCGGCTGGGCGGGGGCCGGCAACGGCAGTTTCGCGACGGCGTCGTCAACCCGGTCCTGCAAGGCCTGGATCCCCGAGTGCTGCGCCCCCGAGTGCTGGTCGTAGTCTCCCGCGCCCTTCATCCCCGTCGTTGCCGGCATAATAGACACCTCTTTGAATTTCCCATCCGGGTGCGGTCACAGGACTCACCCTTTCCGACGAACGACCGCGAACCACGCCTTCGGCCCGCCCTCCGAGAACTTGACCTCGGTGAACTCCGGGTTCACCTCGATCCGGGTTGGCTGGACGGATTCGACCTCCCAGCCGTCGGCGAAGGCGTCGTACAGCTCCTGCCGCGACACCCGACGCGGCCCCTCTGCTCCCGGTTCCTCGTCGCTGAAACACATCAGGAACAGCCGGCCGCCCGGCTCGACCACCTGCGCCAGCCCCCGGACGTAGCGCCGCCGGTCGTCGTCGGAGAAGCAGTGGAACAGGCCGCAGTCGATCACGCTG
>JAFAHT010000363.1 GCA_019237095.1 Planctomycetaceae bacterium | reverse complement strand
GAACACGGATTGACGAGAGATCGGCGGTTGTAACGATCGTGCCGGCCGCAATTGAAATGGGCGGCTCAGAGATCGGCTCCGGCGTTGAAGGTATCACCACCCCTGATGTCGCCGGTGACCAGACCCTTGCGGAACCACTTGACCCGCTGGGCCGAGGTGCCGTGGGTGAAGGAGTCTGGAACCACGTAGCCCTGGGCTTGCTTCTGCAAGGCGTCATCGCCAATGGCCGTCGCCGCGCGAAGCCCCGATTCGATATCGCCTTCTTCGAGAATGTGCCTTTTCTTCTCGGCATGGTGGGCCCAGACGCCGGCGTAATAGTCGGCCTGGAGCTCGAGCATCACCGAAAGCCTGTTGGCATCTTCCTGGCTAACCCGGCGCTGCAACTGGGTGACCTTCTCGCTGGTCCCGAGCAGGTTCTGAACATGGTGGCCGATCTCATGAGCAACCACATAGGCCTGGGCGAATTCGCCCGGCGCACGGAACCGTTTCTTGAGCTCGTCATAGAAGGCCAGATCGATGTAGACTCGCTCGTCCGCCGGGCAATAAAACGGCCCGACGGCGGTGCTGGCCAGTCCGCAGCCTTCGGTCCTGACCTGATTCGTGAACATGATGAGATGTGGTTCCCGGTACTTCCTGCCGGCCTTGGCGAAAAGATCGGTCCAGACGTCCTCGGTCATGGCCAGTGTCGCCTTGACGAAATCAGCCTGCTTTTCTTCCTCGGGGCTCCTGGCCGCCGGTTTTTGCTGCGCGCCGCCCGGCTGGGCCCCTTGCATTCGCTGCAGCAAGGCTCGGGGATCAGCGCCCGTGAGAAGGCTCATCACCAGCACGATCAGGATCGTGCCAATACCACCACCGATCGCAACCTGGCCCGCGGAGATCCCTCGTCGGTCCTCGACGTTATCACTCCGGCGTTCGTTCTGCCATCGCATGTCTGGCTCTCCGAGGTAGATCTCTTCAGTTTGACCGAACGGGTTTCTCCAGATTCTCGCACGCAGAGCTTCACGATGAAAAGGGGGATGTCACCGCGACTCTGGGCTTCGCACGTCGCCTCCGTGCATTGTTCGGGTCTTCGCCGCCGTACGTTCATGGATTGGGTCAAATCCAGCGGAGGCTCATGATTGCCCGAGGCGAATCTGGACGTCGGTCGGCTGGCCGCCGCGGATCACGGTGACCCGGATCACATCGCCCGGTTGGTGCTTTTCAACCTCGGTGAGCAGCTCGTCCACGGTCTTCACCCGCCTGTGTTCGATACCGACGATCAGGTCGGCGGAGTCGGTGTCGACAAAGCGCCGGACATACCCGAGGCCGAGGCGTTCTTCCTTGATCTGGGCCGGCTGGATCCCGGCTTGCTCGGCCGGACCGCCGTCAACCACGGCCATGACTAGAAGGCCGTTATCGGTGGCATAGACGCGTGTGATTCCCAGGTCGGCTCGGATGACCCGGCCATTTTCGATGAGCGGCCGGAGAATCCGCGTGATCGCGTTGATCGGCACCGCGAAGCTGATTCCGGCCGATTGCCCCACCTGGCTGACGATGGCCGTGTTCATGCCGATGACCTGACCGCGTGAGTTCAGCAAAGGTCCGCCGGAGTTACCCGGATTGACTGCCGCGTCGGTCTGGATGATGCCCTTGATCATCCGCCCGTTCTTGGCTTTGAGCGACCGGTCCAGGCTGCTGACGATCCCCGAGGTGAGTGTCCGCTCCAGACCGAACGGGTTGCCCAGGGCCATGATCTTTTGACCGACCATCACTCGGGACGAGTCACCGAACGTGACCGGAAAGAGCTTGTCGGCCGGGGCCCTGATCTGAAGCACGGCGACGTCGTTGGAGGCATCCTGCCCGACCAGCTTCGCCGCGTGGTTCGAGCCGTCGAACAGTGTCACCCGGACCGCACCGGCCCCCTGGATGACGTGGTAATTGGTCAGCAGATGCCCTTGCTTGTCGATGACAAACCCCGAACCGGTGCCCGTCGAGGTCTCGTCCCCGAAGAACCCCACGCCTTCCGACTCGGTCGTGATGTTGACGACGCTCTTGTTGACCGTGGCATAGACCATGACGTTGTTCCGCTCTTCCGGGTCGAGCTCCTTGAGCACATCTTCCGGGGGTGCGGGAGTCTTCGAGTCAGGAATCGGAACCGCCGGCGTGGATCCGCGGAAATCCCGGGGCACTGGCACCGGAAACGGAGGCTCGGGCTCCTGGTCCAGCACCGGGATCTGCACTGCCGGCGGCTGCCGGATCAAACCCAGGCGACCGCCAAACAAGATTGCCATTGCCAACAGGGTGACGCCGGCCGTGAGCGCGTGCGCCGCGAGCGTATGTCGCATCGACATCCTGTCGGAATTCATGGATTCTGCTCCTGTGCTTTTGTACCCAGCTCGTTCGACCGGTGCGGTAGTCCCAACCTGAAATATTCTACGTCGCGGAGAAAGGACAACCAACCCGTCTTGTTCGCGGGGCACCCGCTCGCGTCCATGGCCGGGCGCTGACGCTGAAGCGGATCGTGAAGTATGCCTATTGTTCGGTCGTCTCGATTCGCACCGCGGACCTTGGGCGCTCATCGACCGTCAAGCGAAAGATATCGGGCCGGGCGTAGTGGCCGACCACATCGAAATCGAGTCTCGCCTGGACGATCTCGGTCAGGTCGATCTCGGCGACGAGGATCTCCTCGCGATCGTGGGCTGGGCCCGCCAGCACTTCGCCAAGTGGGCCGACGATCGCACTGCCGCCGCAGCACATGATCGACGGCTGTGCCACGAGCTCCTCGCCGCCTGGCAGCTCCGCGGGATACATCTCCTTGGTGACGAACTGGTTGGCGGCCAGAACAAAGCACCGCCCCTCGCAGGCGATGTGCCGCAAGGTGGCCTGCCAGGTGTCGCGGGCGTCGGCGGTCGGGGCGAGGTAGATCTCGACCCCCTTGCCGTACAGGGCCATCCGGGCCAGGGGCATGTAGTTTTCCCAGCAGATCAGGCCCCCGATTCGGCCCAGCTCGGTGGGCAGAACGGTCAGGGTCGATCCGTCGCCCTCGCCCCAGATCAAGCGCTCCGATCCGGTCGGCTTGAGCTTGCGGTGCTTGCCCAGCAGCCGGCCGTCAGGACCGAAATAGAGAAGCGTGCAATAGAGCGTGCCCGGGCTGTGCTCAAGGTCGCGCTCGATCACGCCGACCGCCGCGAAGACGCCCGCCTCGCGGGCCGCCGTGCCGAGCGCCTCGGTTGCCGGACCAGGGATGTCTACCGCATTTTCCCAGTAGATTTGCCAGAGGGCCCGGCCTTGCTTACTGCGGCTGCCGACCGCCATCCCGAAGCTCAGGCCGCGCGGGTAGCACGGAATGAACGCCTCGGGCAGCAGAACCAGACGCACTCCCCTGCCCCCGGCCTCGCGAATCAGCCCGGCGGCCTTTTCGGTGGACCGGTCACGGTCGAAGAGCACCGATGCAGCCTGTGCCACGCCAACTCGATAGCTCGTACGAGCACTGCTCAATTGCCGCTCCTCGCCACGCGGTATTCGAGGGTCCGTGGCCGAGTCGTTCAGACTGAGACTCGATCCTCCGAGCGGACCGTCTCCCGGAGCTCTTCCGTCGTGGTCCCGAGCCGCAGCCCGGCGCGAAAGGCCGGATCCCGAAGGTGGCGCAGCCAGCCCTCGAACAGGCTCTGCTTGGCCGGTTCGGACGCGGCACCTTGCGGGGTCAGTATCAGGACGATGATGTGTACCGGCTCGCCATCCAGACTCGGATAATCGAGTCCGCCGCGGGAAACCGCCAGCGCGGCGACCATCCGGTCGAGACCAGCGTGCCAGACGTGTGGGATCGCAACGCCTTCACCGATCCCTGTCGGTCCCAGCTCGTCGCGACGGATCACCGAAGCCCGCAGCTCCGACACCAGTGTGGAAGGGAAAAGCCCGTCGGCTGACATCTGATCGAGGATTGCCTCGATGGCCTGATCACGGTTCGTCGCGCCGGTATCGTCCAGGATCAGCACACTCTGGATGCTCTCAGCGAGCCGCATCGATCGATCCTTTCAGACATGCTCCAGCAGCCAGAGCGCGATCGGCCGCGCGTTCTCGAAGGGCCGGTCGATCCGCGAGGCCTCGAGGGCAGCGGCTACGCGGCGGGGAGGGTCAAGCTCGGGAGCGCGGACCATGCCGGGCAGCCGGCAGTAATCCGGGGCCTGTGCAGCGATCCGGACGTCGGGCGAGTCGGGGCTGGGGCGATTGAGACGAAACCTCTCGACTCCCTCGGGCCCGTGAGCGGTGATCGTGACACCGACAAGGCTGGGGGTCGCAGGCATGTTGGGCGGAACTGCTTGGGTCACAATCTCCATGCCGAGAGTTCTCAGCGGGCCGAGAAACGCGGCCCGAAATGAACTGCCCGAGGAGGTTGACTGGTTGACGGGCTTCCCTTGCCTCTTCCAGCCGAGCTGCCCCGCCAGCCAGGCCGCCAGCCAGATCGCCAGGCGAGGAGGCGTGGAGGGGTCGGGAGATAGGGCCTCGATCTGAAGCGAGTCAACCCGGTTGAGCGTCTCGTGATGGCAGGGGGGATCAAAAAACTGGGCGACGAGCTGTCGCCAGCGGGTCAGGCCGTACCATGCCGTGTCGCGGCTGCACGCGCAGATTGCGGGGTCGAGGCCCAGGCGCAGGGCGGCGGCCGGTGTCCCCGGATCGGGAAGATCAAGCAAGAGCCGCGAGCACTCGTCGCCCAGGTCGCGAAACAGGGCCTCGTTCGACCGCGGATCGGTAGTCCACCAGAGCAAGAACGGCAGATCGGCCTCGAGCAGGGGGCGAACCGCACCGGCGACGAGATCCACGGCACCTGGCGCGGCGCGCAAGACAATCCGCTCGGAACAGACTTGGGGCAGGCCGGGGTCGGGCAGGTGGCACACCGCCGAGACCTCGGCGGTGATCCGCCGCTGGGTATCGTCCGAGCCACGCACCACGATGGCCCGGCAGGGATAGCGGGTGATCACCTCCTCGACGACGAGGCGAAGTTCCTCGGCTTCGGGACAGAGCCGCTCGATCACCAAGTCCGCCAGGACGATTCGCGTCACGTTGGGATGTTCGGGCTCCGGCCCGCCTACCATCTCGGCGGCCGGTCCCCAGAGCTGCTGGAGCGTCGACTCGATCTCGCGCAGATCGACAGGAATTCCCTGGCCTTGGAGGAACGCGTCAGAGGTGGTGTCGGGCATGGCTTCTCTCCCAGGTTCCGCGGATTCAGAGCCGTCGCCATTTCGACCCGTCGGCCTTGAGCAGCTCATCGGCGGCTTCGGGCCCCCAGCTTCCGGCAACATAATTCACAGGCGGCGGGGCGCCGGGCTGTTGCCAGGCGTCGAGGATTGCCGTGATGAACCGCCAGGCGCTTTCGACCTCGTCGGTGCGCGTGAACAGGGTCGGATCGCCGAGCATCACGTCCAGGAGCAGCCGCTCGTACGCCTCTGGCGGCGGGACGGCGAAGGCGGTTCCGTAACGGAAGTCCATCCGCACTTCCTGCAGCCTGCGGCGAGAACCGGGAATTTTGGCCTCGAAGGAGAGACTGGCCCCTTCGTTGGGCTGGATCCGCATCACGAGTTGGTTGGCGCCGCTGTGGCCGTCTCCCTCGAGCTCGAACAGCTCGGTCGGCGGCCGATGGAGCTGGATGGCGATCTCGGTAGCCCGCTTGGGCAGCCGCTTGCCGGTGCGCAGGAAAAAGGGCACGCCGGCCCATCGCCAGGTGTTCAGCACCAGTCGCATGGCGACGTAGGGCGCTGTTTTCGAGTCGGGGGCGACACCCTTTTCCTGAAGGTAGCCGGGCACCTCGACGCCCTCGATCGACCCGGCCGTATACTGGGCCCGCACCACGTTGCGATAAACGTCGTCGGGTTTCCAGTCGGGCAGGGTCTGCAGCACTTTGACCTTCTCGTTGCGAACCGCATCGGCCGAGAGGTCCACGGGTGGCTCCATCGCCACCAGCGAAAGAAGCTGCATCATATGGTTCTGGACCATGTCCCGGATTGCGCCGGCGGTGTCGTAATACGAGCCCCGGCCCCCGGCCATTCCCACCTCCTCGGCCACCGTGATCTGCACCGCGGCGACATGCCGGCGGTTCCAGATCGGCTCGAAGATGCTGTTGCCGAACCGGAACGCCAGGATATTCTGCACCGTCTCCTTACCCAGGTAATGGTCGATGCGATAGACCTGGTCCTCGCTGAACACGCTCATCACCAGCCGGTTCAGTTCGCGCGCGCTCTCCAGGTCGTGACCGAAGGGTTTCTCAATCACTACTCGCGTCCAGCTCTTGCCCGGAAACTTCGGGTTGGCGAGCCCCGTCTCCCGGAGGCTGTTGACGATCGGAGCAAAAAAGCTGGGCGGGGTTGACATATAAAACAGGCGGTTGCCCTGAGTTCCCCGCTGTTCATCAAGGCTGTCCAGGCGCTGGATCAATCCCTGGTAGGAGTCGCGTTCGCCGAAGTTTCCGCTGATGTATGAGACCTTCTCGAGGAAGCGGTCCAGAAAGGGCTCGTCCTCGGCCGGGACCTTGAGGTATTTCTTCAACGCGCCGCGCAAGTCCGATCGAAACTCGTCGTCGCTGTAAGTAGAGCGTGCGGCGCCCACCACCGAGAAGCCCTCGGGCAGCATGCCTTCGCGGTAGAGGTAGTACAGCGCTGGAACCAGCTTGCGCGAGGTGAGATCGCCCG
>JAFAHT010000289.1 GCA_019237095.1 Planctomycetaceae bacterium | reverse complement strand
GATGCATGTCGCGGATGCTTCCGAATCGCTCCATGACAAAGTCAGATCCCGGGCATGTCGGGGCCGGGCTCGAGTCGCCCTTCTGCCGCCGGTCCTGACCCTTCTCGCGCATCGCCTTCGATCCTCCCTGCTTCGCTTGCCACAACCTGCCCCATGAACCCAATCGAGAAATCAAAGCGTTGCGATCACCGCAATGCTGATACCCAGGAAAAACACTCCGCAGAGCGCAACGCCGACCTGCATCAGGGAATGTGGCTGGCGCGTTGCGCCTCGCTCTTCTCGGCTGCAACCCTCCTACCATAGACCCCGACGAGCTTGCAGATGGTCTCTCAGCCCCGGAACTTGGTCTTGGGCCGCGCAGCAAGAAGCTCGTGGAGGGTATGCATGATGTTGTACGCGGTCAACTCGCAGAGCAGATGCGTTACGTCCTCGTGGAGATGATCGTTCAACTCGGGCTCGACCTTCTTCATCAAGGCGACCAGGCGCGCTTCCTGGTCCTTCAGCTCCTGAGTCTCGATCTTGCCGTCAGCCATCGCCTCGATAAAGCCGGAGAGCCGGTGGGCGTAGTCGTGAATTAGCGGTGCGTCGGTCGATTCGTCCAGCCAGTGCGTGCGGCCGTGGCCGTGAGAGTGTGAGTGTCCGTGTCCGTGGTCCTTGCTCATAGCATCGCCCTTCTGGTCTCGATGTCCTCTGGGTATGTGGTCAAAACTGCTTACTAGCTCATCAATCATCGATCAGTTTCCGGATTGCCGCCATTCGCTCCTGAAGCTTGGCGCGTTCGTTGGGATGGGCCAGCCGCTCCTTCCAGTTTTGGGGCAGGTAGCTCATCGAGGTGCACTCGAGCACGGCCGCGAGCTCCTGCTTCTCTTTTTCCAGTCCCTGGGCCGACGGGACGAATTCGTCGAGCGCCTGCTTCAGGTCGTCGGCCATGATGTTCTCGTGGCCCAGGATCAAGGCGTTGCGCTTGGCCATGAGCACGACGCTCTCGATGTCGGCGCCGCTGAAGTTCTTGCCGGCCAGCCCGTCGGGCAAGAGGTCGGGGTTGAGGTCGGACTTGTTCTTGCGGCCCATGACCTTGAACATGTACCGCACCTCGGTCTCATCGATGGGGTTGAAGAGGGGTAGATGGACCTCGGCGCGGCCCTGGCGCTTGAGGTCAATGGGCAGGAGGTCGGGCCGGCTGGTCAGCAGCATCCAGATCAGCTTGCCCCGGTAACGGGTGTCGCCCATCTGGCTGGCGATCATCGAGAAGACCCGGCCTGAAGTGCCGGAATCTCCACTCGATTCCCGGTTTCCCAGGGCCGCGTCGGCCTCGTCGATCACAACGACGACCGGGCCCATGGCGCGGAGCACCGTGAGCAGTTGCTCAAGGTTCCCTTCCGTTTCCCCCACGTACTTCGAGCGAAAATTCTTGAGCTTGACGCAAGGAACGCCCACCGAGCCAGCAAAGCACTCGGCCAGGTACGTCTTGCCCGTGCCGACCGGCCCGCAGATCAGGTAGCCCATGGGAGCGGCGTCGAGCCGGCCCTTGGCCAGCAGGGCCGCGTCGTCGATCAGGCGCTTGCGGACGCCATCGTTGCCCACGAAGTCGTCGAGGGTGTGGGGCGGCTCGACGAACTCGACCAGCCCCCGCGCCTGCCGTTCGATCAGTCCCTTCTTGAGAACCTTCAGGCTGTTGGCGTCGAGCTTGATCCCGGATTTCTCGGCCCGCGCCAGCAATCGCTCCAGGCTGACCAGGCTCAGGCCGCTGGTGAGGTCGGCGAGCTGCGTCGGAGTGAAGTTGGTCAGGTTGCCAAGGTGTCCGTCCCGGCCGTCAAACCATTGCGAGAACGCCTGCCGCGCAGGAGCGTCGGGCATGGAAACTTCGATCGCGGCCACATGGGGGCTGCCGACCAGGCGCTCATTCAGTTCCGAGAGGCGGTCGCAGAGCATGCAGACGGCGATGTTGCTGCGTTTGATGTACGGGCTCTGGGCCCATGAGAGCAGGCGGACAAGCCGGGAACCCTGGGGGCCAGCCATCTGGCTGAGCTCGGAGGTGGGCATCAGGTACTGAGCATGATCGAAGATCACGCCCACGTTGACCCGTCTCTCGGGGTCCTCTTCCATCACATTCTTCTGGAAGAGCTGGTCCAGCAGGGCGAGGATGGCGTCCGGATCCTTGGGCCAGGTCTTGGGCTCGCCGATCCGCTCGGAGACGGGGCCGAACATCTTCCGGAGCCGCTCGCGATTGGTGCCGGCAGCCATCCTCAGCCCGTAGCTGAGGTCGTGAATGAGCACGATGTCCCAGGTGCCAAAGAGCTGGGTCGCGAGGAAGTCAGGCACCGAGCCGTACGTCCCCGGCTGCGATTCTTCCTGGCGGACCAGGTCGTGGACATTGCCGTGAAAGATGAACACGCAGGTGGAACCGGCGTAATACTGCTCGGCGAACTCTCTGGCCCACCTTGGGAACCATTTCGGAACGGCCGTGGCGCCGTCTCCCGGCAAAGGCGCCGGTGCGGCCGGCGCGGCTGCTGGCAGGCCCGCAGCGGAAGTCGATGAGGCCGCCAGCTCGGGTTCTACACTCCCCTTCACCACGGGTCGAGTCTCCTGACCAGTACCTTGGAAAAAGTTAAGCCGAGTCTGCGCGAGGGGCAATCGGTCAACTTTGCACGGCGTGACATGTTCACGTTCGAGTGAGCAAGCCACGCTTGATGGACACTCTGCCTCATATCGGGGCTCGTCGAGCGGCTTCGGGCCCTGGCCGTTCAGATTTCCGGCAAGGCTTCCAGACTCTTGGTCGCGGGTCCAAGTTGCTTGGTGGACTGAGCGGCCGCGGGGGTGGCGAGTCCCATCTCCTTCTCGAACTCCTTGAGTGCGTCCTCGCCCATCGTCTTCTCGACAGCGATCTCGCGCTTGACGTCCTCGACGCCCTCGCCGGAGAGATCGGCCGCCACGCGCACCCGCGCCCTGTTCTTGTCGATCTGGTCCTGAAGCATCTGCTCAGCCTGGCCGAAGTCGGTCGTGACATTGACATTGAAGTTGAACTGGGTGGCAAGTTGAGACATCTCTGCCTCGGCGCGGCTCATCTTGAGGTCGGCATCGTACTTGCTAATCCTGTGCTTGACGTCCTCGAGCTTCTCGACGGCGTGCTTGATCTTGAGCAGGTTATTGTTGTAGGCCTGCTCATGCAGGGCCAGTTGCCGGTCGTTTTCCGCCTGGTCTTCCCTGGCCCGCTTCAAATCGAGGGCGAGCTTGGCCGCAGTGTCCCGATCTCCTGCCGAAAGATACGCCTTGATCTTGGCTTCGATGGTCGCGACCTGCTTGCGCTGACCATCCACTTGCCGGGTGACGCGCTCAACCAGCGCGCGATACTGGGCCAGGCCCTCGCGGCCTTCACGCAGTTGGTCGACCGATCGGTCGTACTCGTACTGCATTTGGGCGATCGGATCGTAGCCGCTGAACCAGTTGCCCAGCTTGTTGAACTGTGCCGCGATGGCTTTCCAGATTTTTCCCAGAATCATGGTTCACCTGTATTCAATGCTGAGGAGAATGACCGAACGACTTCGATATCGTAGTGCATTGTCCTGCCTTTTTCCACGCGGCGGTTGCCGGTGCCGACCATCGGGCCTGCCGCCGCCGGGACCTGGAGGAGGGATGACCGGCTAACTCTTGCTTCACCAGCCTCGCTCCCCGGTTTCACTGGACCAGGAGCCGGAGGCCGTGGAGGGCTCTGGCTCGGTCGGGGTCAAGTTGGCAGGCTCAGGCGGGGCCGCGGCGCTGAAGCCCCGGGCCGACGGGGTCATCGCGTCGAGGATCACGGCGCCAGCCGCGGCCGCGGCCGCGCTGCCAAGTCCGATGCCCGGCCCGGTTGCTGCGGAATAGCGGCGCCGCTCTGCGTCAACTTGCATCTGACGCCAGAATGCTTGCTGCACGGCGACAGCGTGGGCCAGGCGGACCTGCTGGATCGCCGCACTCGCGGTCCGTATGGCCTGCTCGTAATTCTGCGACCGGTAAGCCTGCTCGGCCTGGGACACCTGGCTCTCGGCGCCCTGGGTATTCAGGGTGACACCCATCGAGAAATAGGCCCTGGCCTTGCGGAGCGTACGCACGGCCTCCTGGATCTCGGCCTCGGCCTGCCGGGC
>JAFAHT010000275.1 GCA_019237095.1 Planctomycetaceae bacterium | reverse complement strand
CCCGCCCGGGCAGACCGCGGCGGGCTTTTTCCCCCTCGGGCGGATCGGCGTCGCAGGACGCTGCCGGAAATCCATCGGCAGATCTGCGATTGGCTACGCCACGAGGCGGTCAAGGAAGCCGTGTTGCGTGAACTCATGACCGTGCCGGAACGAATCCCAGCCTAGCTGACAGAGTAGTATTAAGTATCCCAACCGGTTCTGCAGCGACGACAAGGGCATTTACGGTCACCTGACCCTGCGCAACCTCCCCGTCCTGGCCGAGGAGCGCGGCGACCGGACCGAGGCCCGGAGGCTCTGGAGAATTGTCCTCGACCCGTGTCCAGGCGACGCCGAGGCCATGGCGCGCGGGAAAGCATCGGGGTGAATCGAGGAGCTTCCCGCCAGTCGGCGCCGGCCCGATGCACTCCGCGTCAGCCCGGAAGGTACATTATGCCGCCTCCCGCTCCGAATAGGAAACGGCCCTGATCATCACCGTCGAGGGAACACCAGGCGGGCCAGTCCTCGCCCAAGGTTCTGGATCACGGCCCAGGCCATGAGGAATGGTGTGGCCGGGTGCCTGAAGACCGTGGGCAGGTTGCGTTCGAAGACGAAATGGCCGAACCACATGATTGCATACGAGAGGACGAACAGGGCGAGCGACCAGAGCGAGCGAAACGGTATGAGCACGACGGCTGCCGCCATGATCGGCCAGCCCACGCCCACGTGCAGGAAATGGTTGACCGGATGGACGTGGTCTTCATGGTACTTTGCGACCAGCCGGTCAAATCGTGACCCGGCAACCGGATCGAGGGTTGGAAGCGTCGGCGATTCCGGGTTGTTCATCGGCGGAATCCTTTCCGGGTCTCGGTTTATTTCTCGGCGCCGGCACCGGGCGTTCGGGCCGCCTTGGGCATGATGCCCTGGCGCACTTTCGGGTCCGTGTAATCGTCCAGACCATTGTGGGCGATCTGGCTCCAGAAGGTGGCAAACTCGAATTTCGGCGAGTTGTCTTCATCGTGGCAGTGGGTGCACACCTGGTTCTTGTTGGCCTGCTCGGCGGTCAGCTTGAGCGGCTCGCGATATTCGCGGTTATTGGGGGCCGACACGTGCTTCGACGCCGGCCCATGGCAGTTCTCGCATTGGTTGCCCTTCAGATGCGGCGTCTCGGCCACGGATCGCCAGCCCGATGTGTACTCGAAACCCGTTGTATGGCAGGACACGCATTCCGCATCGAAGGTGGTATTGGGCTTGGAATCCTTCTCCAGGGCGACAAAGGCCTGGGCGTGCTTGGTGGTGGACCATTTCATGTAAGTGTTCGGGTGGCACAGGCGGCAGGTCTCGGCGCCAACGTAGGTGGCCCCGGCGGTGCCGCCCGTGTAATCGTGACGGGGGTAGCTCTCGACCACGCCCGCCCCCTTGAGCATGTTGCGATACTCGTCCTCGATGACCTTCTTCATCTCCGTACCCGGGCCATTATATTTGTGGTCGAGGGTGACTGAATAAAAGCGCATTTTCTGAGCGGCGTCGGCGAAGAAGCCAACCACCCCGACGTATTTCCCGCGCCGGCCGACCGTCACCAGCATCGTCTTGCCGCCATTGAGCATGAGCGGTTCGCGCTCGAGGGGATCGGCGAACTGAGAGGTTGAGACCACCACGTCGAAGCCCGGATAGGCCGTGGCCAGTCGCTTCGCCTGCTCGGGAGGTCCCTGGACCATCAGCACCTGATACTCGCTCTTGCCTTCCATCGCCGCCAGGACCGCGCTCAAGACGTCGTCGGGACGCTGGACGACCGGTATCAATTCGGTCTTATCGGGGTCGTTGAGCTGGGCAATCGCCTCCGGATCGACGACCGCCGTGACGCCGAGCTTCACCGGCCCTGCCGAGATTATCTGGCTTGCCTGGATTTTCGACTCGAACCCCGCGCCAGGCCGAACATTTGCCACGACGATTTTCGTCGCATCACCCAGGCCGTTGAGGAACTGGGCGAAGGCCTCGCCGATGCCCACCTTGAGATCCTCCGGGCTCAATGCGATCGCGTCATACTTGAGCGTGCTGAAGGCTTTCAGGGCGATGCCGAACTTGATCTTGGCTTGGTCGAAGCCTCCCCGCGCCGCGGCCGGGTCCTTGATCAGGCTACCCAGGTCGATGAGCGCGACGGGCCAGTTCTGGGCCTTCAGGCGCTCGACGAAATCGAACCGGCGAATCAAGCCGCCAAGCTGACCCTGGGTGCAGCCGCATGGCTCGAGATAACCGTCCATCTGACCCGAGATGAGCAGCACGCCCCGCGGCGTGGGCCAGTCGGCCAGCAGCTTGCCCGGCCGGACACTCTCTTCGTCGGACGTTGCCGCCGACCTGGCGGACGTCGAAGCGGTCGAGGGAGCCGATGTCGTCGAGGTGGACGAGGAGCATCCGATGTAGGTCAGTACAGTCACGGCCAGCAGGACGCCCAGGCACGCTCTCTTGGGAAACTGCGACATTGTCTTCCTTTCCTGATCCGGAACCAGGATGGGACAAGCCACAGTCATGGTCCCGCAGCTTGATTCCCGGATCTTCTACCGGCCGGTCGCACACCCGGACGCGCCGGCGTCCTTTGCTTGTGGGCCTGGATCCTTCCGCCACGCGAAGTTTAGCGTTCCCGGGCACCTCGGTTAAGACCAATCTCGGCTCAACGTAGAGTAAGATTTCAAGCTAGTCATACTTTAAGGCGAGAATATCAGGATCGGTATCCCGTATCCCGTGTCCCAGACCCCTCAACCCGACCCCACGACGATGTTGACGGGAACCTTGAGATCGCCGACCTTGGGGTGGTCGGTCTGGAGGATGATCTCGTCGTCGATGAGGCCGGGGGATGTTCCCGGAGGCACGGTCACAGTCAGGCGGTATCGTCCCTTCTGGGTCGGCGTGTCGTTGGGTGCGATCGAGACTTCGAGCTTTTCGGGCTTGCGAATCACCTTGAAGCTGGTCGGCCGGCCTTCCCGGACCAGCAGGATCATCTGGTCCGAGGCGCCTTCCTTGCTCTTGACCGCGACCATGCGCAGGATCGAGGGCCTCAGGCTGATCGGACCGGACGCCATGCCTGCGAGCACAAGCTGGTACTTGGGCTGGTCGGGGTGGTCGGTCTCGATGACCAACTCCTCGCGGAAAGTTCCCAGGGGCATGCCGGGCTTGATCTCGAGCATGAGCCGGTACCCCCCTTTGAGCTTGAGTTTCTCGAGTTCCTGGGGCGTGAGCGGAACCGGCTTGGCGGCGATCAGATTCGGCATCGAAGTGCTGACATTCTTGATCTTCAACTCGGGATGCTCGGGCGAGAACACGGCGAGCGAGATCTCCCTGACCTGATCGTTGGAAATATCTCCGACCATGACGACCCCTTCGTGCGGCTCCGGCAGCACCACGATAGGGCTGTGGACCATGCCGTGGACCCTGAGCTCGAACTCCGGCCGGCTCGGGTCGTTGGTGCCGATCGTCGCCCCCTTGGAAAACTCGCCGACCGAGTCCCTGGTCTTCCATTCGAGCTCGACTTCGGTGGAATCACCCGGCTTGATGACCTCCCGGGTCCCTTCCCCCTTGAGCTTGGGAATGGTGCAGGTGCAGGTGGAACCGAGCAGCCAGATCTCGAGATCGCCTTCGCCCGTGTTCTTGACCTTCCACTTCCGCGTGCTCGTCTTCTGGGTGGACAGCTCTCCGAATTCATGAATCAGCGCACCCTCGACCACGACCCGAGGCTGAGGTCCCTCTTTCTTGCCGCCGGCCGGCAGATTCCAGGTCGGGCTCGAGCCCGTCCCATACTGAACCACGAGGGTCGCCGCCGCGGCCAGCACCACCACGACCACAGACAGAATGACCCATCGCAACATGATGGCAAGACTCCGGCTCAATAAACCGCAACAATGAGAATTCTCGCTGATCTCCGCCGCGGTTCGGATCCTCTTCCAAGTCTCTTGAATATCACCACTTGCGATGTAACACATGGGATCCCTCATCTTTACGATTCTTTATTTTAAATCCCGCCATGGATCAGGGTCAAGCCGTGGCAAGCGGCCGCCCACGGCCGTTTCATTTTGGATTTCGATCGTGATCGGGAGGGCACAGCTCCTCACTTCGCCTTGTCGGGCGGGATGATGCTGGGCAATTCGAGCCGCGGGCCCGACTTGCCTTTCAGGAGCTGGTGCTTGGCCTGGGTGGTCTGGCCCAGGCCGTGGATCTTGATGAAGCCAAGCGCGGCGGATGCGTCGTACTGGTCGCCTTCCTCATAGGTGGCCAGCTCGTGCCGGTAGAGGCTGTTGGGGCTCTTGCGGCCGACGGTCAGGGCGTGGCCCTTGAAGAGCTTGAGCCGGACCGTGCCGGAGACGTATTGCTGGTTCGAGATGGTGAAGGCCATCAGGTCCTGGTGAAGCTGACTGAACCAGAGGCCGTTGTAGATCAGGTCGGCGTAGGCCTGGCTGACCTGGGTCTTGAACCGGAGCGACTCCTTCGAAAGGGTCAGGAACTCGAGCTCGCGGTGGGCTTCGTGGAGCAGCAGGGCGGCGGGGGCTTCGTAGATCTCGCGCGACTTGATGCCGACCAGGCGATTCTCGATGTGGTCGATCCGGCCCACGCCATGCTTGCCAGCGAGCTTGTTGAGATCGTCGATCAGCTCGATCCCATCCTTTTCCTGGCCGTCGAGGGCCACGGGCTTGCCGTGATCGAAGGTGATCTCGATCTCCTCGGGCTGGTCGGGCGCCTGCCGCGGGTCGACCGTCCACTGGAACGTCTCGGCAGGGGGCTCAACCCAGGGATCTTCCAGGATGCCGGCCTCGATCGAGCGGCCCCAGAGGTTCTGGTCGGTGCTGAAGATCGACTTCTTGGTGGCCTCAACCTCGATGCCGTGCGCGGCGGCGAACTCGAGCTCCTGGGTCCGCGTCCACTTCCACTCCCGCACCGGTGCGACGATCCTCAGATCGGGGGCGAGGGTCTGAAACGTGACGTCAAATCGGACCTGGTCGTTTCCCTTGCCGGTGCAGCCATGCGCCACGGCCGCGGCGCCATGCTGGCGCGCCACGCGGACCATGAGCTGAGCGATCAGTGGTCGCCCCAGCGCCGTGGCCAGCGGGTACTTACCCTCGTAGAGGGCCCCGGCCATCAGCGAAGGCCAGACGAAGTAATCGATGAAAAGGTTGCGCGCATCCTCGGCGACGGCGTCGATCGCCCCGGTGCGCAGCGCCTTCTGGCGAATCGCCTCGATATCCTGGCCCTGACCCAGGTCGCAGGTGTAGGCGATCACGTCCATATCGTACGTTTCGTTGATCCACTTGACGGCAACCGACGTGTCAAGGCCGCCGCTATACGCCAGTACGAGCTTGTCGCGTGCCACGGAATACTCTCTCTCGCCGGATGGAATGAACGACCAGTAGATTGTTCAATGACCGACAAATCGTTCTTCGGTTGGTCTCAGGATTCGTGGTTCAGAGCGAAGACCTTCCTCAGGCAATCCAAACCTTCCTTGCCCTTGGCGACGTCGGTGCCGACGTTGATGCGAATCTCGCTGGTATTGATCAGGTTGATGTTGATCGAGCGGTCCGCCAGCGCACCGAACATGCGGGTAGCGACGCCGGTGTGAGTGCGCATGCCCACGCCAATGACCGAGAGCTTGGCCATGGCCGGCTCGATCGAGATCTGCCCTCCGGCAATAGGCGTGACCGCCTCGGCGGCCCGGTTCACGGCCTCGCGGGGGACGGTGAACGAAAGGACGCACTGGCCGTCCTGGCTGACGTTCTGGACGATCATATCGACGAACACCCCCGCGTCGGCGATTGCCTGGAAGACCCTGGCCGCGTAGCCTGGCCGGTCGGGAACGTCATAGAGGGTGATCCGTCCCTGGGTCTCGTCGAGCTCGACCCCGGCGATCACCAGGTCTTCCATTCCCTGTTCGCGCGGACCGTTGGCATCCGGGTCCGCCAGCGGGACGAGCTTCATCGCCCGGGTCGTCGATCTGGCGGGGAAGAAGGCGAGTTGCGGCCAGGCGTTCACTTCATCGAGCAGGAAGGCCTTGTGCACGGCGCGGAGAGCCGCAACGGCGGCGGCCCGGTCGACGAGCACGGTGATCTTGATCTCGCTGGTCGTGATCATCTGGATGTTGATCCCGACCGCGGCGATGGCCTCGAACATCGCGGTGGCGACGCCGGTGTGGGCACGCATGCCCAGGCCGATGACCGAGACCTTGGCGACCTCGGCGTCGTGTGTCACTCCCCGGGCTCCGATCTGGTTGGCCGCGACCGCGGCCGCGCGCAGCGTCTCGGCCAGATCGCCCCTGGCGACGGTGAAGCTGACCTCGGTCGCTCCGTCAGTCGCCACGTTCTGGACGATCATGTCGACCACGATGTTCGCCCGGGCGATGGTCTGGAAGAGCAAATGGACCACTCCCGGCCGGTCGGGCACGCCGAGGATGGTGATCCGGGCCTCGTCCTTGGCAAGCGCGGCACCGGTCACGGCGACGCCCAGCCGGCGCGCGTCTTGCTCGCCGACGATCCAGGTCCCTGGTGCGTCGGAGAACGAGCTGCGGACGTGGATCGGGACGCCGTACTTCTTGGCGAACTCGATCGACCGGGAGTGCATCACGCCGGCCCCCAGGCTTGCCAGCTCGAGCATCTCGTCATAGTTGATGCGGTCGATCTTGCCGGCTTCGGGGACGATCCGGGGGTCGGTGGTGTACACGCCGTCCACGTCGGTGTAGATCTCGCAGGCGGAGGCGCCGAGCACCGCGGCCAGGGCGACGGCTGTGGTATCGGAGCCGCCGCGGCCCAGGGTCGTGATGTTGTAATTCTCATCCATGCCCTGGAACCCGGCAACGATGACGATCTTGCCCTCGGCGAGGGCCTGGGTCATGCGGTCATTGGAGATGTTCTTGATCCGCGCCTTGGTGTGAAAGCTGTCGGTCACCAGACCGATCTGGGCCCCGGTGAAGCTGATCGCGGGCACCCCCAGGCTCTCGATGGCCATGGCCATGAGCGCCACGCTCACCTGTTCGCCGGTGGCCAGGAGCATGTCCATCTCGCGGGCCGGCGGCCGGTCCGTGATCTCCCGGGCCAGCGCGATCAGCTCGTCGGTCGTGTGCCCCCGGGCCGAGACCACCACCAGGACCTGCTCACCGCGATGATGAGCCTGGATCGCCCGCCGCGCCGCCGCCAGAATCTTGTTCGAGTCCGCAACGCTCGTCCCACCGAATTTCTGCACAAGCAAAGACAACGTGGTCAACTCCCGGTCTGCTTCCTTCGCACATACTTTGTGAGAAAGTGAATATTTTAACGGCCGGCGGTCCGGCTGGCGAGGCAGGCTCGGCCGCGGGCCAGGGCCGGTTCGTTTTGCTCGAAGACATTGAGCCGCAGCTGAACGCGAGTAAATGTGGATGAGGAAAGAAAGGGCCGATTGATTCCTTGAAATTGTTCTACCTGCCTCCAGGAGGCCCGGTTCTATCAGAGGCTTCTTGAACTCAGCGAGCGACTCGAAACCATCGAAGCGGTCAAGGCGGGCAGAACGTCACATCATTCCGGAATTCGTTTGCTACCGGATGGCCGTAAAGTGGGCCGGGGCAAGGTCAGCGCAGTCGTAATCGAACAGAATTGCCATTCCGTGCACCCGAGGCGCCCTTGCCGACAGCCGACGTCAAGGCTATCATTTCGTAAGCAGTCCAGTTCCCTTGAGGTGAGGTGACCGATGGCCAACGCACTGGTTCGTGACCTGGATGATCAGGTGTACGAGCGGCTCAAAGCCCGCGCGGTGGGTAACAACCGCTCGCTGGAGGCGGAGTTGCGCGAGATTCTCGTGGCGGCCTCGAAGCAGGTCAGTATGGCCGAGGCGAGGGCCCGCGCCGCGGAGATACGGCAACGCCTGTCGGGCCGAACCGACTCCGACTCGGCCGAGCTGATCCGGGAGGACCGCGACACTCGATGAGCGACGCGACCCCGGCCCCGACGCCCGTCGTTGTGGACGCGAGCGTAGGGTTGAAATGGTACGTCACCGAGGTTCACTCGAGCGAGGCGGCCCGTCTGCTCAGCGAAGAGTTCGAGCCCCACGTTCCAAGCCACTTCTACGTCGAGTTGGCCAGCGCGCTCTGGAAGAAGGTCATGCTGCGGGGCGAGCTGACGGAAGACCAGGCCCGGGATGTGCGGGGCGCAGTGGACGAGGTTCCGGTCGTGAGCCATCCGACGGCTGGATTGCTCGACGAGGCGTTCGAGATCGCGCTGATGACCCGGCGGACGGTCTACGACTGCCTGTACATCGCGCTCGCCGAGCGGCTGGGCTGCGTGGTAGTGACCGCCGACCGGAAGCTCTACAACGCGACACGGGGCGGCCCGTACGCCCCCCGGGTTCACTGGGTCGGTGACCGCCTCTGACGAGTTTAGACTACGGGTGGCCTCTTCCGCTAGGAAAGAGAATACTCGTCAACCGCAACTTTGCAGCATGCCAGCCTCACGCTCGGTCAGGTAACGGTTTTCGACATCTTTCCTGACCTGGGGGAACAAGGAGCGAACCCGACAGCGGAAGCCTGGGACCACCTCCTCGCCCGACAGCTCGTCATCCTGATGCAACCGGCTAACCGAGCCGTCGCTGCGGTAAACCGACGCCGTGCCGGACTCGGGATGGATCACCCAGACCAGGCCCACCCCCGCTTTCTGGTAGTCCTCGACCTTCTCGTCAAGTTCAGAGGCCAGGTCGTTGCGAGAAACAACTTCGACGGCCAGGTCAGGGGGAATTCGGACGTGACCCTTGGGCAGCTCGCCGCCGGAAAGTCGACCTGCACGGATGAATGAGACGTCGGGCCTTCAGACCAGTTGGGGAGCATGAGCAAAGCACTGGTAGCCGTTGTCAGCAGGCCAAACATAACCCAGTTGATGCTCATCACAGAACAGGCTGAGCCGAAGAAAGATCCGGTCTCCGATCCAACTTGACTCGGCTCCCATATTCCGCTCCACGAGTCGGCCATCGACCAGCTCGTAATTCTTGCCATCAGGCATGGCAAGCAAGTCTTCGGGAGTGTACAGGGTCTTGTTTTCGGTCGTGACAGCCATGCTCATCGATCGGCTCCCGGGCACAGATCTGGAAGACCGCGTTAGCCAGTAATTCTAGCATCGGATTGTCGGGCTGACGAGGCAGCCTGAAACCAAGACCACCCCGGGCGGATCAGCTTGCGCTCTTGCCGCATCGATCCTCGCTCGTGAGAATCATGCGGCAGACCCAGGATGGCGAGAATAGGCTGCAAGTCAGCAGCGTATCGTCCCATCGACAATCGGGGGTCTTGGCGGCAGGGTGTTATGTCTGGCTATTCCATCGAGCTGAAAATGGTGGGGCGGACCGTCGTGGTGGTGGGCCTGGGTCCGGTCGGCCGGCATAAGGCGGCGGCGCTGCTGGCGGCCGGTGCCCGGGTGACCGGCGTTGACCCAGCGGGTGGAAATCTCGATCTGGCGACCCTGGCCGGGATCGAGGTGGTCGCCCAGCCGTACCGGGCCGAGCAGCTTCACGGGGCAAGCCTGGTGATCGCGGCCGGGCCTGCCGAAGTCAATGGCCAGGTTGTCGCGGACGCCCGACGGATCGGTGCGTGGGTTTGCTCGGCGAGCGATCCCGAGGCGGGAGATTTCATCGTTCCCGCGGTCTGGACGTCGGGCTCACTGGTGCTGACGGTATCGACTTCGGGAGCCAGTCCGGCACTGGCCGCGGCGCTGCGCGACCGGGCGGCCCAGGCGCTGGGGCCGGCCGCGGCCGGGCTGGCAACGCTTCTGGCCGAGCTGCGCCCCCTGGTCCTCGATCGCCTGACCGATTCGCTTGCCAGGCGACGGATCTTCCAAGACTGGGCCGATCCGCGCTGGCTGTCGCTCTGGACCGAGCAAGGTCCCGACGCCGTGCACCAGGCACTATTGCGACGCATCGAAGACGAGCCATCGTGATCGCCTGGCCAGTGCGGGCTGGTTCGCGATCTTGCCGGATCGATCGGTCTGATCGATAATGCGGACGAGCCAGAATCGCCCGGATCAGGAGAATCTAAAGCATCGGAAAGCCGTAGCGCGATGTCCAGATCCTCGCACGTCGGGGCAACCGTGGCGGAGCCGGCTCAGGCGATCTTCTTGCAAAGAGAGTTCTGGAACCGAACCGAGGAAAGAGCCACGTCGTGAAAATCGCAGTCATTGGAACGGGATATGTTGGTCTGGTTCAGGGCACCTGTCTGGCCGAGAGTGGCAACGACGTTGTTTGCATCGACAAGGTGGCCGCCAAGATCGAGGGTTTGAAGCACGGCAAGATTCCAATCTACGAGCCAGGGCTGAGCGAGCTCGTTCACCGCAACCAACGGGACGGCCGGCTCGCGTTCACGACCGACCTGGCGAGGGGCATGGAGGAGGCCGAGATCGTTTTCATTGCCGTCGGAACGCCCCAGGGAGATGATGGCGGCGCTGATCTCAGTGGCATCTGGGCGGTCGGCCGCCAGGTGGCCGAGGTTCTGCGCTCGCCCAAGATCATCGTCATCAAGAGCACGGTTCCGGTCGGGACCAACGCCGAGCTGGCCCGCGGGATGGCCGATGCGACAAAGGTTGCCTTTGATGTGGCGAGCAATCCGGAGTTCCTCAAGGAGGGTGCGGCCATCGAGGACTTCAACAAGCCCGATCGGATCGTCGTCGGAGCGAGGAAGCCCGCGGTCGCCGAGCGGTTGCACGCCCTCTACGCCCCGTTCTTGCGAACCGACCGGCCGTTCCTGGTCATGTCTCCGGAGAGCGCCGAGATGACCAAGTATGTGGCCAATTGCCTTCTGGCCACCAAGATCAGCTTCATCAACGAGATGGCTAACCTGTGCGAGGTCTACGGTGCCGACATTAACGACGTTCGCCGGGGCATTGGCCATGATCAGCGGATCGGCTTCCACTTCCTCCACCCGGGTGTCGGTTACGGCGGTAGTTGCTTCCCCAAGGACGTCCGGGCGGTCATTCATATGGCCCAGTCGCGGGGCTTGCCGGCGCGAATGATGGCGGCTGTTGACGAGGTCAACGAGGCACAGAAAAACGTGCTCTTTCAGAAAATCGAAACGCACTTCAGCGGGTCTTTGCGCGACCGAACGATCGCGATCTGGGGCCTGGCCTTCAAGCCCCGCACCGATGATATCCGCGAGGCGCCGGCCATGGTCTTGATCAACTCGCTGCTGGAGGCCGGCGCGGATCTGCGGGTTCATGATCCCGAGGCGCTGGCCAACGTCCGCGCGATTTACGGCGAAAGATTGACGTATTGCGACCGTCCCTACGGAGCACTCGAGCAAGCCGATGCGCTGGTGATCGCCACCGAGTGGAATGAGTTCCGCAACCCCGACTTCGAGATCATGATCCGGCTGCTGCGCCAGCCTGTCATTTTCGATGGCCGCAACGTTTTCGATCTCGCGCGGATGACCGCGCTGGGGTTTACCTATCATGGCATGGGCCGGGCCGCGGTCGATTCCGGCTCGGCACCGAAGCGGCAATGACGCCGGCTCACGGCTCGGTGTCCGAACTGGGGACGGCGGGGGCCGGACTGCTCTGGGTTTGCTCCCAGAACCAGGTGGCATTGCGGCCGGCTTCCTTCGCTCGATAGAGAGCTTCGTCGGCCCGCCTGAGCAATTCGGCGGGACCGGTGCGGGTCAGGTCCGCGAAGGACGCCACGCCAACGCTGGTAGTCACCGGGATGGTATCTCCGTGTTCGTCGATCCGGAGCTGCTCGATCGCCGTGCGAAAACGCTCGGCAAGCCTCACCGCCGCGGAGATTTCGCAATCCGGGGCAACCACCACGAACTCCTCGCCTCCGTAACGGGCGACGAAGTCGCTCGTGCGGATCACCCTGGCCAGGGTTGCGGCAGACTGGCGCAGCACGGTGTCACCGGCCGCATGCCCGTGGCTATCGTTGACCGCCTTGAAATGATCGAGATCCGCGATCATCACCGCCAGCGCAGTACGGCGGCGGCGGCAGGCCTCCCACTCCCGGGGAAGGCGATCGTCAAAGACACCTCGGTTGGCCAGACCGGTCAGACTGTCAAGGTGAGCGCGCTGCTCCAGGATCGTCAAGAGGTGCCGGATGCGCAGGGCCGCGCGAAGACGCGCCAGCACCTCGGCCGCCACGAACGGCCTGGAAATGAGATCGCTTGCTCCCAGCTCCAGGGCCTGGATTCGCTCCTCGGCAGTAGCCAAATCGGTATAAAGCAATACCGGAATCGACTGCGTGGTGCTATCCCGCTTCAGCCGGCGGACCAGCTCCAGCCCGCTGTAAGTGGGCAGCCGCAGTTGAGCCAGGATCAGGTTCGGCTGGAACATCGCGACCGCGCGCTGAGCCGTGATCAGGTCAGTCGCCTCGGAGACCTCCATTCGACCGGCGAGCAGCTCGTTACGCAGCCACGAGCGCTCGTGTGCAGCCGGTTCGACCAGAAGCACCCGACCGGGGACCTCGGTCAGCGCAGGCCGGTCCGGGTCGATTTCCTGGATCTCCCGTGACTCTGCCATCCCCGGGTCGTCGATGGAGGTGGAATAGTCAATTCCCAGGCTGGATCGCTTGAGTGACTCATCGAGATTAAGGTAGGGCATCGTCATGATCTCCTGAGTGCCAAGAACGGTCTCTCCCCCACAGGGGCGAGGCACACGCAAGCAGCGGCGAATGATCAAAAGGCTACCTGAGATTTGACCGGATTTGGGACTGAGCGGAAATGCAAGCCGTCCCGTCTCCTGGTTCGTTGCTGCAAATACGATTTGCCTTTCATTCTATTATACTAGAACGGGAAGATCGGGGTGACACCTCGTCGCGGAGAGCCCTGTCAGTGTTTCTTTCCCGCCCGCTTTGTTGCTTCGAGGCAACCCTGGGCGGCCAATGGGAAGGCGGTCTGGAATTCCATTGCAAGCGTCCACGAACCGACAGCCTGTGATCGCGGCGAAGAGCGGCGCGGCATGGGGCGTCCAGCTTCTTCAGGAACCAGGCCATCGGGTTGCCAGGTCGCAGGGAACCTTACGCTCCTATATACTGCCCGACAACAAGTTCGCAGAAAACCCGAGCGGTGGCCAAGCAGCATTCCGCTCGTCACAGCCGCAAGTCCAGGTCTGGGATTCCGTGACCCAGAACCCTACAATAAGTCTTGTTTACGAGCCCAGGCGTTCTGTGTGAGTGTGATAGAATCTCAGGCTGGCCCGTCGCGGGGTACGGCTGGCGCGGCGCGACACCACACAGCTTGGCAGGACACAGTGGCGCCGGGAGCGTCGCCGACATGGATCGGTTGAAAGTTCTCTGTTTCGCGGGTACTTACGGCCTGGCGCTTGTGTGCGAGCTGGCGCGGCTGGTGGTTCGCAGTTCGTTCCGCTGGTACTTGACAGTCGGCCTGACGTCCTTGGGATGGCTCGTTCAGACGGTCTACCTGGCCAACCTGGCCCTCAAGGACCAGGTTTTCCTGCCGGTGACCACGGCGTTCGAGTCCGTCATGGTGCTGGCATGGATCGTGGCCTTTATCGGCCTCTTTTTCATGCTCCACTGGCCTCGACAGGTCGCCGTCGGGATCTTCGTTTTGCCGCTGGTTCTTGGTCTGGTCGTCGTGGCTGGCTGGTTCGTACCCAGAGAGTCCGACTGGCTGGAAGAGGGGATGATGGCATTCTGGGGGACGGTTCATGGCATCTTCCTGCTGGGAGGTGCTGTGTGCACCTGCATCGCCTTCGCGGCCGGGCTCATGTACCTGGCCCAGATGCGGCGGCTCAAATCCAAGCGTCCGGCACGATTGGGACTTACCCTGCCGAGTCTCGAGCAGTCCGAGCGAGTCAATCGCGGGGCCATCACCATCGCCTTTGCCCTGCTCACGTTCGGGCTCCTGATCGGCATGATCCTGAGCGTGAAGACCCGGAGTCTCGGGCCCGAAATGGGGTTCACCCTGAGCTGGACTGACCCCAAGGTTGTCAGCGCCCTGGGCATGTGGCTGGTCTTCGCCGCGCTGCTGCACGCGCGGTTCCGGCCGGCCTTGCGCGGACGGAGCGTGATGGTTCTGACGATCGTGGCCTTTGCCTTCCTGGTGTTCACGTGGGTCGGAATCGAGGCGCTCAGGTTACCCACGGCCCATGGTGCTGCCCGGACGGCGGGAGGGCACCCGTGAGACTGCTGGCCGTGGGGGTCGATCATCGCTCCGCGCCGGCCAGCGTGCGCGAGGCGCTGGCGTTCGACGAACCCAAATACACCCGGGGGTTGGAAGCGCTCGCGCAGACCTTTCCCGGCAACGAGCTCGTGATCCTTTCCACTTGCAACCGGGTCGAGATCTACTTGGCCGGCAGCTCCGAGTCCGTTCCCGATGCCGACGCCTTGGTCGACTTCCTGGTCGACTTCCATGGGGTTCGGTCCGAGCTCTTCGCGGGGCACCTCGTCAGCTATCACGACGAGGGGGCTGTCGGACACCTGTTTCGGGTCGCGGCCAGCCTGGAAAGCCTGGTGCTGGGCGAGGGTCAGATCCTCGGTCAGGTTCGCGAGGCCTACCGCGCCGCGGTCGAGCGGAAGACGATCGGGCCAGTCTTTCACACCGTCTTTCAGACCGCGCTGA
>JAFAHT010000242.1 GCA_019237095.1 Planctomycetaceae bacterium | reverse complement strand
TCTCGTCGCGACGCCGAATGGTGTGGGATTCGTCAAGGGCAAGCGATCGACCGGCTATTTCGCAATCGCCGGCCTCGATGGCACCCCGATTAACAACAGTGCCAGAGCGGCGTCTTGCGTCCGCCTGGCTGCTCGTTCCACCACCCTGGCAAGGAGCGGTTGAAGCCGCGGAACGCTCCTCCACGGCCCACCCCTTCGGGGGCCTGGTGGCCGGGGGGAACCCCGCTTGCGGGGTCGTTCCGCGGGCTGAAGCCTTATACTTAATGATCGATGGTGATGCCCAGCGCGAAGGAACCGGTTCCGACGAAGTTCAGACCGCTTGGTTCGGGCTCGAGGACGAGACCAAACAGCCCGCCGAGGGGTCCTTCGTGGGGGTGGTCGTCAACCGGCCGATCGAGCAGGTGCTCACGTATTGGGCTCCCTCGCGGCCGGGCCGGACCGTCTGTCCGGGGCAGCGTCTCCGTGTGCCGCTGGGGCGGGGCAACCGGCTGACGATCGGTTATTGCGTGAGCGTCGATGCGGCGCCGCCGGAGGGTCTGGATCCGCGCAAGCTGAAGGAAGTGGTCGAGGTGCTCGACCCCGTTCCGCTCATCGACGCGAAGATGCTCGAGCTGACGCGCTGGATGGCCGAGTACTACGTTTGCTCGTGGGGTCAGGCTCTGGATGCAGCGGTGCCGGCGGGAGTTCGCAACCAGGCCGGCACCCGGGTTGGAACCTTCCTGCTGGTTCCCGAGGAGATCCGCCAAGCGCTCAAGGAACAGACCAAGAAGCCGAAGCTCTCGCCCAAACAGGCAGTCGTGCTGGAGGTGTTGTGCCGGGCCGATGAGCCCCTCACGATCTCGGATGTTTGCCGCCGCGCCAGATGCGCCAGCGCACCGGTGCTGGCGCTGCGCCGGCAAGGCCTGGTGCACTCGGTCCGGCGCCGGCTTGCCTTCGGGCGCGAGGGCACGACGCAGGAACTGGGCGTAAGGCCATCCGGCGCCCAGCCAGGAACCGGTGCGGACGGTTCCGAGATCGACCGGCCAGGCCGGGCAGAGGTTCCGACAACTCATCCGCGCCTCGTCTTGACGGGCGAGCAGGAGTCGGCGATGGCCGCCCTGACGCCGGTCTTGCGGGCCGACGGCTTCGCTCCGATTCTGATCCACGGAGTCACGGGAAGCGGCAAGACCGAGATCTATCTCTCGGCGATCGAGCAGGTGGTGGCGCGTGGCCACGAGGCGATCGTGCTGGTGCCGGAGATCAGCCTGACGCCACAGACCATTCGCCGGTTCCGCAGGCGGTTTGCCCGGGTCGCGGTGCTGCACAGTCATCTGAGCGATGTCGAGCGGCACCGGCACTGGCAGAGCATCGCGGCGGGCGAGGTCGAAGTCGTGGTCGGCGTCCGGTCGGCGATCTTCGCGCCGGCGCGGCGACTGGGCCTGATCGTCATCGACGAGGAGCACGAAAGCACGTTCAAGCAGGAGACGGCGCCCCGGTACCACGCCCGCGACGTGGCGGTCAAGCGGGCACAGCTCGAGCGCGTGCCGGTGCTTCTGGGCTCGGCCACCCCCTCGCTGGAAAGCTGGCAAAACTCGGAGCGAGGGCGGTACACCCGGCTGGTGATGCCCAACCGGGTCGAAGGGCGGCCGATGCCGGCCGTCGATGTCATCGACCTGCGGCACGAGAAGCAGTTGCTCGGCGGACTGAGCCAGACGCTGCGCGAGGCGATGCACCGGGCGCTCGACGAGGAAGGCCAGGTCATCCTGCTTCTGAACCGCCGGGGTTATCACACCTTCGTGGTCTGCCCGCGGTGCGGTTACGTGGTGAAGTGCCATTCGTGCGACGTCGCCGTCACGTACCACCGGGGGCGGCACCTCCTGATTTGCCATACCTGCGATGCTGAGCGACCATGCCCACCCGCCTGCCCGGCCTGTGCCGCGCCTTGCCTGCACTACGGCGGCATCGGTACCGAGCGCTTGGAGCGCGAGGTCCAGGGGGCGTTTCCCAACCACGTCTCCCGCAGGATGGACTCCGACTCGATGCGCAGGCCCGGCAGTCACGAGGAGGTCCTGGCGGACTTCAAGGCCGGCAGGGTGCACATTCTGCTGGGCACCCAGATGATCGCCAAGGGACTCGATTTCCCCAACGTGACGCTCGTGGGGGTGGTCAACGCCGACACGGCGCTGCACCTGCCGGACTTTCGCGCCGCCGAGCGTACCTTCCAACTGGTGGCCCAGGTGGCCGGCCGCACGGGTCGCGGCGATCGGCCGGGTCGCGTGCTGGTGCAGACTTATTGCCCCGATCACCCGGCGATCCGCCACGCGGTGCTGCATGACTACGAAGGGTTCGTCCGCAGCGAGCTGCCCGAGCGCGCGAAGTTCGGCGTGCCGCCATTCGGCCGGATGGTGCGGTTGATCGCCCGGGGACCGGAGGAAGCCGCCGTGTACGACTTCATGAAGAAACTGGCAGCCGGGCTCTGCCAGGCCGCCCATGCCTCGGTTCGCATCCTCGGTCCGGCACCCGCACCCATCATCAAGATCCGCAACCTGTACCGGTTTCACCTGCAGGCGCGCTGCCCGAGTGCCCGCCCGCTCCAGGCCCTGATGCGCGAGGTGCCCGGCCAATATCCAACACCTCAAGGAATCGAACTGGCTATCGATGTCGACCCAATCAGCATGTTATAATGGTTGATGGTGCCTGTGGCGTGATTGAGAAAAAAAAAGAAAAACTCAAGAAACTCGCAAAATCGCGTTTACAGACTCGGCGGATCGGTGTATCGTTCCGCCGTTCATTCACACCCTTGACTCGTGACGACGGAACTCATGGCCGAGTTTCGATGGGCAGGCAGGGATGTCAGACAGTCCTTTAACTCATTGCCTCCCTCAACTTCGGTCATGTCATTCGTCGATAACGAGTCTGGTCAATAGACCGGTGCGGGAATCCGGTCGGGGATGTGATCCCTGTCTCTCGTGTCGTTCGTCCACCTCGCGACAAGACTTGGTCCGTGCCGGCGAGATGGCCCGGAGTGAAGCAGTCCAGGTGAGGACGTCACAGTTCGAGTCCAGACGAAGACATCGCGAAGTGAATGGATTGTGATGCAACAATCCCATCCTTTTCAGGAGGAAATGATGCACAGGATTCAAGGGTGGACTGGGCTGCGGGCCGCGGTCATCGCCCTGGGACTCGTCGCCTGGACCGCGACTGGTGCCACGGCCTCTCCACTTTCTTCCACGTCCGGCCAGGTCACTCCCACGACACTTTCTTACACCACGTCCGGCCAGGTCGATACCACGACCGGAGTATCGGGCACCAACGTGGTCAGCTTCGTTCCGCTGAGCAGCGGCAATTCTGTCGACCTCAGCACGGGCCAGACGAATGCGGGCCTGGGGAACTTCGTCATCTCGCCGCTGGCGGACGGCGCAACGACAACTTACTCGAACACACCCATTCA
>JAFAHT010000102.1 GCA_019237095.1 Planctomycetaceae bacterium | reverse complement strand
GGTCCTTGCATTTTCTGAAACTGCCGAAGCGCCTCGCTCACCACTTGGTCCTCGGAGGGGAAGTGTCCGGTACGGACCTGATCCTGGATGAAGCGTTGCAGGTCTTCGGGCAGATGGATTTCCATGTTGGGACTCTCCTCGGTCTTGTTCACCTCTGAGATTGAGGGCGATCGTCGGTTTCTTCCAGCTTACCTCAGAAGGCCAGGTCCGGCAAAACCGGTAGCGCGAGGCCGCAAGGAACCGAGCCCCCGCCCGTGCATTTGAGACTCAACGATGGATCTGGCCGCTGTGGTGGTGGGGGTATGTCGGTATTGGTGTAGTCAGCTCCGTGGCCCACGATTATCTGCAGCAGTTCGCCGCAGCGATGCTACTCCGATCCCCCTCCGCAGGCGACCCGGATCGACAGCTTCGCTCCAGGGCAAGTTCCGGCCACGGGCGTTCACAAGGCGGTGCGGGCGGAAACTCGTTCGATAGAATGAGAATAAGGCTTGGGTCCGGAGCTCTCCCCGGCTCACGTCCTGAGGCACGTCCTATTCTGGAGCATTCCTCCGATGCGCATCCTTCGCGTTCGCCGTGGCTTCCAGGCCGATCACAGTTCCTCGTCCTATCTGTTCTACGCCGTGGACCATCCCGTCTCTGCCGAGGGCCGGGCGGTCGCCCATCGATACTCCAGCCGCGCCGAGGTCCACGACCGAACGGTTCGTTATCACAAGTGGGGCGAGAGCAGCCTGGACAGCCACGCGTATGAGGCACTGCTGGGCGCGCATTACGACGTCATGGTCTCGGAGAGCTATGATTGGTGGACCCTCATGCTCGCCCTACCTAAGACTCCTCAGATGCAAGCGCTCCTGGCCCCATTCACCGAGGCCCGTGGCTACGACGACCAGGGGGTCGAGATAGAGGATTATGGCAAGCGGCTGGTCGTAGTCATCTACTGCGCTTTCGAGGGGAACGGCGTGGGGTTCGCCGGCGACGACAACGAGAACGCCTTGGAAACTCTTGTGGACCTGCTGGTCAAGATTCGTGCCGAGCTGAAGGGCGGCGATACCTCGTTCCTCGAAGCGGTCGTCTCGTTCTATGGCGGCGATGAATCAGACGAGGACGACGATGAACGCCCTACGATCCCGCCGACCGCCGCGCTCGAGACGTTGAGCAAGGACGAGTTGCAGCAAGAATGCAAGGCCCGAGGAGTCGCCTTCCGCAAGTCATGGACGAAGGCCCAGCTCTGCGACGCCCTGGTCGCAACCGCGCCAACTCCTTCCGGTGCCAGGCTCAAGGGGCGTAAGTCTCGCCTCTCTCAGGCCGCGCAGAAGATCGTCAGCCAACTGGATCGCGCATGAGCGGCTGTCTCGAACTCGTCCGTCGGTTCCAGCGACACCCATCAGTCCGTCTCCGGCGCGAGTCGTGGGGAGGCTTGGTCTTTCACCGTGACCACGGCGACCTTATCGAGGTCGATGCCGAGGGCTTCGACACGGTCGCCGCACTGGCCAAGGCGCAGACGCTGTCCGACCTGCGGGGGCTCTTGCGCGCCCAAGGCCATCCGGCGCGGCGGCTCGCACTGGCGGCGTTCGTTTCCGTTCTGGAGGACCGGGGCATCGTCCGTCGCGTGGTCCCCGATGCACCCGACTTGCCCCCTGATCCTTGGAGCCTGGACGCGGCGCCCGCGACCGATACGGGTCTGAGAGCCCCGATCGTCGCGCACTGGGCGGTGACGTATCGCTGCAACCTCCATTGCGCCTACTGCTACGCCGAGAGCGGGCCCTGGCGCGAACCTGGGGCGGACCCCGAGGTCCGCCACCGGATCGTCCAATGGCTGGCGGCCTGGGGCGTGCTCGAGGTCGCGCTGGGCGGGGGCGAGCCGACCACGCTCCCCGATTTCGCCGCACTTCTGGCCGCGATCCGCGCCGTAGGCCTGGTCGCCAACGTCACCACCAACGGCACGAACCATCGCCCCGAGGTCATTCGCGCGCTGGCCGAACACGCCGGGGTGGTCCACCTTTCGGCCGACCGACCCGAGTACCTCGACGCGGCGCGCGGCGCCGGGGTTTTCGCCCGGCTGCGGCAGACCGCACTTGAGCTGGCCGGAGCCGGCGCACGTCTGGGCGTCAACTTGCTACTGACACCGGAGAACATCCACGACCTCCACCGCAGCCTGGACGAGGCCGTCGGATTGGGGGCGCGGAGCGTCACCCTTTTGTGTTCGAAGGGGGACTGGGCCTCTGCCCACTGGCCGGGCTTCCCCGGTCCCCGCGACCTGGAGGCCGCGGTCGAGGGCGTGCGCTCCTTCACCGCGGGTCGCCCGGCCGTACGGCTGTACGTCGATACGGCCCTGCGCGGGGAATGGGCCGAGCTGGGGCTGCTCGACGACCCTGAGCCAGACGTGGTCGGCTGCGGAGGCGGGCAGCGGCACGTCGCGATCACGCCCGAAGGGGATGTCTACCCCTGCTCACACGCCCGATCCGCCGACTATCGTATGGGCAACCTTCTGACCGACGGATGCGACCACCTCTGGTCGATGGGAACCGGTCTGGCGGCCCGGCGTCGCTACCTCCAGGACTGCCACGGGGTGCGCTGCCCCTGCCGGACTGACTGACGAGGGTTTT
>JAFAHT010000532.1 GCA_019237095.1 Planctomycetaceae bacterium | reverse complement strand
GAGATTCGATGAGAAGATCGCCAGGAACTTGAGGCGCTCGAGCAGGGGCGTACGCTCGTCCTGGGCCTCGTGGAGGACCCGGCGATTGAAATCGAGCCAGCTCAGATCCCGATCTTGATAGACGACTTCCTGGAGCGTCGCCGGTGCCACAGTCTCCGCTCGAGGCTCTTGCGCCATGTTGATCGTCCTCCGAGCCCTCGCAATCGGTGAGCGTATTCTCGAGAAAAGGGGCGGGATTTCCGAGCTTCCTCTCGTCCCAGGGGCAGAGAATCCAGCAGACACGTCACGCGCCCCGAGGGTCAGGGAACCGGGCAGGGTTTGGCGTCCCAGATCTCCCGGGCATACTCGCTGATCGTGCGATCGGTGGAGAACCTGCCGCTGCCGGCCACATTGACGATTGCCCTGGCAGTCCATCCCGAGGGATCCTGGCGGTAGAGTGCGCCGATGCGCTCCTGGGCTTGGACGTAACCGCGCAGATCGGCCAGGTGCATGTAGTGATCTCCGTGCGCCAGGAGCGATTGGCGAATCGGTTCGTAGAGGCCCGCCTCACCGGAGTTAATGTGGTCGCTGAAGAGCAGGTCGATGGCAGCGTGGGTCTCCGGCTCGTGATTGTAGTGCCAGTAAGGGCTGTACCAGGAGCTGCTGGAGGCGACTTGATCGGCAGTGAGGCCGAAGAGGAAAATGTTGTCCTCACCGACTTCTTCCGCGATCTCGATCGTCGCGCCGTCGCGCGTGCCCACCGTCAGCGCACCGTTCATCATGAATTTCATGTTGCTGGTGCCGCTGTCCTCGTATCCGGCGGTCGAAATCTGCTCCGAGACCTCGCTGGCTGGAATCAGGCGCTCGGCCAGGCTGACCCCGTAATTGGGCAGGAAGACGACTTTCAGCCGCCCCCGGACGAGCGGGTCGCGGTCGATGGCCCTGGCCACGTCGTTGATCAGCTTGATGATCAGCTTGGCCAGGCGATAGGCGGGCGCGGCTTTGCCGGCGAAGAAGAACGTACGCGGCGACGGGTCGAAACCCGAGTCGGACCTGAGCCGATGGTACAGGACCGTGATGTGCAAAACGTTGAGCAACTGCCGCTTGTACTCATGAATGCGCTTGATTTGGCTGTCAAAGATCGACGCTTCGTCCAGGGTGATGTTCAGCTCGCGCTTGGCCCACGCCGCGAACCGAGCCTTGGCGGCCTGCTTGGCCTGTCGAAAGCGGTCGCGAAAGCCGGTATCGCCAGCGAGGTCGCGGAGCGCGCCAAGCCGGTTCAGATCCGTAATCCAGGTTTCGCCGACAGCCTCGGTGAGCAAAGCGGCCAGGTCGGGATTGGCCATCAGCAGCCAGCGCCGCGGGGTCACGCCGTTGGTCTTGTTGTTGAAGCGAGCCGGGAACATTCGGGCAAAGTCGGCCACGGTGTGCTCACGTAGCAGGCGGCTGTGAATCTGGGCCACACCGTTGGTGCTGTGCGTGCCCACAATCGCCAAGTTGGCCATGCGCACCTGGCGCACCGGCGTCTCCTCGATCAGGCTCATGCGCCGTCCGCGATCCACATCGCCGGGATACCGCGTCCGGACGTCGTGCAGGAAGCGGGCGTTGATCTCGTAGATGATTTCCAGGTGCCGAGGGATGAACAGCTCGAACAGCTCGACCGGCCACTTCTCGAGGGCCTCGGGAAGCAGGGTGTGGTTGGTGTAGGCGAGGGTGTCCACGGTCAGCTTCCAGGCTTCGTCCCAGCCGAGCCGCGCCTCATCAACGAGGATTCGCATCAACTCGGCGACAGCCATCGCCGGGTGAGTGTCGTTGAGCTGGATCGCCACCTTGTCAGGCAGTTCCTGCCAGCCGTTGCCGCGCTGCCGGAACCGGCGAATGATATCGCCCAGCGAGCAGGCGACCAGGAAGTACTCCTGCAAGAACCTCAGCGATCGGCCCCGCAGCGTCGAGTCGTCCGGATAGAGCACTCTGGTCAGCGACTCGGCGACGATCTTGTCGAGCACCGCGCCAAAGAATTCGCCGCCGGAGAATTCGCCGAAATCAAAGAAGTCGGGCGACGACGCTGCCCAGAGCCGCAGGGTGTTGATCGTCTTGCCGCCGTAGCCGACGACCGGACGATCGTATGGCACACCCAGCAGGTGAATGGGCTGGCGCGGGATCTGGTGGATCATCCCGCCTTCGAGCCGGAACGAGCAGTTGAGCGGCACATCTAGCGTCTCGGTCATCCGTGCAACTTCCCAGGGGTCGGGATGGAGCAGCCAGTTGTCGGGCTGCTCGACCTGGTAGCCGTTGCGGATCTCCTGACGGAACATGCCGTACTCGTACCGCAGCCCGTAGCCGATCGCCGGGATCTCGAGCGTTGCCAGCGAGTCCAGGAAACAGGCAGCCAGCCGGCCAAGGCCGCCGTTGCCCAGCCCGGCGTCGGGCTCGGCCTCCTGAAGCTCGTGCCAGTCCTGGTGAGGATCCGAGCGCAAGTCCTCGTCAACGAACGACTGGACCTCCATGTTGGTGACCGTGCTCAGCAGGCTGCGGCCAATCAGAAACTCCATCGACAGGTAATAGACCTGCTTGGGGTTCGCGCGGTCGTGGATTGACTGCGTGAGCAGCCAGCGCTGGGTCAAGAGGTCGCGGAGCGAGCGGGCCATCGCCTCGAAGCGCTGCCGCTGGTCCGCCTGCTCCGTTGTGACGACGTGGTCGAAGACCAGGTGGCGATCGTAATAGTCACGATCGGCGAACCGGAATTCTGCTTCGTACTGCTTCAGACTTTCCTCTGTCGTCAGGGTGGCCACGTGCTCTCCTCCAAGCAAGTATTGCTTCTGGGGGCGCGCTCGACCACAACATGATCACCGACCGGCCGTCGGGTCGCAAGAAGATTGCATTAGAAACAGCCGAAGAATGCGTTAAGGGACAGGAAGCGCCGGGATTTCGGTCACCCCACGACAAAGTTGACCAGCTTGCCGGGGACGACAACGACCTTGCGGATCGACTTGCCTTCGAGCAGTGCGGCGATCCTCTCGTCACGGCGGGCTGCCGCTTCGAGCTGCGCTCCATCGGCGTCGGCCGGCACGACGACGCGGCCACGCAGCTTGCCGTTGAGCTGAACGGGGACTTCGATTTCTTCATCCTTGA
>JAFAHT010000061.1 GCA_019237095.1 Planctomycetaceae bacterium | reverse complement strand
CCCGGTCAGCTCCGACCTGGAGCCAGCGCGAGGCACGGCCGGTTGACTCTGGATCGATCTGATCCCCGTTGACGTGGATCTGCTGGTCGAGAAGGCCGAGGGCATCATGCTGGACGTCTGGCCAAAGCTCCAGGCCAATTACCACGTTTCGTCGCAAAGCTCGGTTTTCCGTGCGGGTGGTAAAGATTGCGCCGGGATGTCGCCGGCACCAGGAGTCTTGGTTCCCGGGCAGGGTTTAGCAACATCTCATGGCGACGCCAGCGACGTGATCATCTGAATGTACGGCAGGAACACGGCCAGGATGATGAAGAACACGACCCCGCCCAGAATCGCGACCAGGAGTGGCTGGATCAGGTGGCCCAGGTTCTTGACCATGCCCGAGACTTGCTCCTCGTAGTCGTCAGCCAGGTGGTTGAGGCTTTCGGGGACCTTCCCCGTTTCCTCACCGGTCTGAAGCACCGCGATGACGTCGGGGGAAAACTGGCCGGAGGGCGCAAGCGCAACGCTCAGCTCCTTGCCTTGCATGACCTTGTCCTTGGCGGCGCGGACGGCCTGGCTGATCGGTGTCATGGCGAGCACCCCGGCGGTCAGGTCGATCGAGCTGCCGACGTCCACGCCGGCATCGAGCAGGGTCGAAAGCGTGCGTGCGAACCGGCTGATGTCGAGCTTGCGGCAGAGCGCGCCGAAGACCGGAGTCCTCAGGATCAGGCGGTCGATCAGGGTCTTACCCGGCGAGGTCTTGTAGAACCGATAGATCAGGAACGGAGTGCCGACCAGCACCAGGGGAATGAGCCACCACCCGACCCAGCTCACGAAATTGCTGAAGGCCAAGAGGGCGCGGCTGGGCAAGGGAAGCTGGTTTTTCCGGTCGATGTCCTTGAGCATGGACGCGAACATGGGAAGCAGAACGATGGTGAGCAGGGCGATCACGCCGCCGGCCATGGTCAGCACGATGACGGGATAGATCATGGCCGACCGAGCCTGGCGAATCAGGCGCTGACGTGCCTCGTAATGATTGCCCATCATCCGCAAGGTTTCGGGCACGCCGCCCCGCGCCTCGGCCACGCGAATCATGCTCAGAAACATGGTGCCGAAGATCTGGGGCTCGCGGACCATCGCCTCTTCCAGGGTCGAACCTCCTTTGATGGCCAGCCGCATCCGGCCGACGGCCGGGCCCAGCGCAGAGCCGGCGAACTGCTTCTCGAGGCTCGAGAAGGTGCGGCTGTAGTCGACCCCGGCATTGAGATACGAGGCGAACTGGCGGCAGAACTGGGCGAGCTGGCCCGAGCTGACGCGACCGAAAAAGATCCGTTCCCACCACTTGGGCCCCGGCGCGAGGGGCTCTCGGTACTCGCTGTCGAACTGGGTCGAACGTGTGCCCTTTGCCGATTTGGCCTCTGCCCCTGCCCCCGCCCCCGCGGCAGTTCGCGACGACGAACCAGTCCGGGCCGGGTTCGGCCGGAACGTGGTTCCGTCGGGATCGCCGGTCTGCGGAGCGGGCGGAGGTTGCGCGCCGAGACGTTTCGGCGCACCGGCCGGCGGACGCGGACGGCGCGGCTGGGAGGGACCCAGGTCTTCGGGGTCTCGGCTCAAAGTCTGACCCTCCACCGAAAATGCTGAGAGCTGGTAGCCGCCGTGGCCGCTACGGCACCTCGGCTTGGAGCAGGCTCAGGAAGGGGACGGGTCGGGTCGGCAGACCAATCCTGAACAGAGCAGAAGCGAGGCAGGCGCAGCGAAAACCCCGGAGGAGACTCCAGGGCCCGCGGCTGCAAAATGCGAGTGAGTGAGTGAGTGGCCTCGCCGAGTCGCGGCGAACGGGATCACTTCTTCTTGCGCGACTTATCGCAGGACTCGCCCTCGAGGGCGTCTTTCTTCTCGTTGATCATCGGACATAGAGGAGCCTGTTCCGCATTGAGCGCGGTGAAGTCTTTCCATTCCTCGGGAAGGTTGTCCTCGTGGAAAATCGCTTCCACCGGGCACTCCGGAACACAGGCTTCGCAATCGATGCACTCATCCGGGTGGATGTAGAGCATCTGTGTTCCTTCGTAGAAGCAATCGACCGGACAGACCACGACGCAGTCAGTGTATTTGCAGTCGAAACAAGGCTCGGCGACAATGTGAGCCATTCGTGACTCCTTTGACAGATCAGATGCGTGACATTGAATCGCGCTTGGGTGACGGTGGGGCGGATGATCTCGCACCGGATGGACGTCATCTTAGGACGAGGTCCCGGGACGGTCAAGGGATCGCTCCGCCCTCCCGCCGGGGCTATTGAAACTGTGCGTTCAACTAGCCTTCCGCTTTGTGCTCTTGATGTAAACCGGCTTGAGCGGAACGTTCTCGTGCGGGCCGCGCGTGGTTGTCGGGACCTTGGCGATCTTATCGACGACATCGATCCCGTCGATGACCTTGCCGAAGACGGTGTAACCGCCGCCGTAGGTATTCAAGTTCGGGTTGTCCACATGGTTGATGAAGAACTGGCAGGTCGCCGAATTGGGGTCAGCCGTGCGGGCCATGGCGACGGTCCCGCGGTCGTTGGACAGACCGTTAC
>JAFAHT010000537.1 GCA_019237095.1 Planctomycetaceae bacterium | reverse complement strand
CTTTCGTCGTCCCATCACGTCTCCCGTATGCTGTCGGAGCGGGTCGATTCGCTGCCTCGTGGCTGGGGCAGACCACGGCCCCGATGGAACCTTCGCGGAGATGGGGACCTGGCTCGGCGTGAACGAGTCCGGGCTCGTGGTGGCGGTCACGAACCGCCGCGATGGCGAGCTCCGCTGGGAGGATCAGATCCGCTCTCGAGGTCTGCTGGTCATCGCCTTGCTCGGACTCGATGACCCGGAGCAAGCCGCTCGTCTCGCCGAGCACGCGCTCTCCCAGGGCGGCTTCGGAGGCAGTAATTTTCTGATCGCCAGTCCTGAGTCGGCCTTGGTTGTCGAGGCCCCGGGGGCAAGGCGAATCACCATCAGGGCCATCGAGCCGGGCGTTCATGCGGTCACGAACCTCGATCTTGACGACGAGAACGATGCTCGGATCTCCCTTGTCCGGGAGCATCTTGATCCGGCGCATTTTGTGACCTCGGCTCAATCTCTTTGCCGTCACGAAAAGATCATCATCGCGGGGGCCGAACGTGGTACCGTCTCATCGAGCCTGGCACTCGTGGGAAGCGAGATCCTGCTGTATCATGTTCTGGGCAATCCGAATCAGGATGTGTATCGACTGTACCGCCTTGGGCTTTGACGTTGTTGTTCCACGCGATTCGTCCGATCACGGCCTGATCGAGTAAAGAGAAGCCCTTCCGAGACCGAGCGAGTGAGAGATCACGGGGACATCCTGAGCTATAATCGCCATGCCTGGGATCGCCAGGTCGAGCGGGGCAACGTCTGGGCCCGACCGGTCGGACCCAAAGAGATCGCATGCACCCGCCAGGGAGACTGGAAGATCGTTCTCACGCCCACCAAGCCGGTTCACGAATCCGGTCTGGTACCTGTGCGACTTTGGTCCCCTGGGGTCTGACCCCGCGAAGCCCCGCGGGCGGGCTTCTGTTCCCTGACACGTTCAAGGACCGTTTGATACAGCCTCTCGCTCGCCCGGAAATTGGTCTCCTTGAGTTCCTTGGTCTTTTGTTCGATGTCGATGAGTCCGCGTTTTGCGGCCTACTCAAGAATGCCGAGCGTGCCGACCACTTTCAGGCCGCTCCGCGTTGGCTTGCCTACTGCCGTCTCGGTCGTCGATAAGAGCCCGGTCCGCCTTCAATTCGAGGGCCAGTGAGATCGCTGCCGTCTCTCCCCGACCAAGCTTCCAGGCGCCGGTGTGCGTCGGGTCTTGGACGGTGAGCCATTCGGGTGGGCTGCTCGCCCATGTCCCATCCGCTTGCGGGCTCCTCGGGTGCAAAAGCTCCTTGATCACCGCAGACGGGGCGTACACTCGCCCAAAGATCGCGGGGAGCACATGAACCGTCTCGGTGAGGATGAGGTAATTGAGCGGCGTCGTGTCCGAGACGACGATCATGCGGGTCCGGCCTCCCGGAGCGAAGCAGCCTGAGCCGCCAACTCTTCTGGGGTAAGCTCAAGCCAAACCTTGTGCCGCTTGAGAACTCCGTCGGTCTCATAGCGGTTCAGCCCCAAAGCCTCGGCGAGCTGGTGCTGCGTAATCCGCTCCTGACGGTAGAGTTCAACGAGGAACGCCTCCCGCGCCTCGCCGTTCAGCTCGTCTCCCTTAGCACCAAGCTCTTGCTCAATCTCGCAGGGTATTTCAAAGCTGATAGTCATAAGCGGTTCCTCTTCATTCCATCCAAACCGGACGCAAGCTCCTCTTCTTGGCTTCCCTCTGTCCCGTGCTGACTTGCATGCCTGGCCCTGCGGAGGAAGGCCCGCTGCTCCACAAACTCCTCAAGGGGAAAGTCATGCCCGGCACCGTGGTCCTTAATGAGCTTCTCGGCCTCGTGGAAGCTCACACCCAATGCGTCCCTGAGCTGAGAGTGGGAAATCCGGTCCTGCCGGTAAAGCTCGACAAGGTACAACTCGCGTGCCTCCCGGTCGAGATCCACCCCGTTCGTGCGGATCTGCTGCTCGATGTCCTGTGGCAACTCGAAGCTGATGGTCATAAGCTGTCCTTCTTCGCTCTGGAGCTTTTCTCGGCCCCCTCATTGTATCCTGGATTCCCTGCTCGCGTCCCCCGGTCACAGCCACCACGGATTGACTGCCCACTGAGTGCCCCCGCTCGCCAGGGGTTGATGACCGGCCTTACGTGGTAATAGTTTGCAGCTAATTCAACGGTATTGCCCCTAAGCCGCTTGCATCAGGCGTTTCCCCTGGGGTCTGACTCCCGCGAAGCTTTCGACCCCGCGAAGCCTTCCTCTCCCGCGAGGAGAGAGGGAGCCAGAAGTCTCTTCGGCCCAGGGTTATTGCTGATTCAACGGTATTGACCCTAGTCCACCGCCTACAAGCCGAGAACCACTAGTTCCGCCAGCAGGCCGGGTATTGGAAGAGTCGCCATCGCGATAACCTGAACCGCATCAAAGTATTAGAGCGGAAAGTCGAACCGACACCAATGGTTTTTCGGGCATTGCTGGCTGCCGGAATCTCTACTTTTCTCTACCACACGCCCGTCCAGTACCGGTAAAAAGTTGGTATTTGGACAAGCCGGTTCGGGCAGTGCGGTCCTTACCGCGTCACCCTGTTCCCAGGCCTTGCACCTTTCGTTAGCATGCTCTTGTTCCGCCCGCGGGCGATCTTCGAGCCCGAGAATGATCGATTTCAGGAGAGGGAGCCGATGGGGCCTGGATGTCCCATCACTGCCGGGATGCACACGATCGACATTGAAGCAAGGGACGTGCTCGGGTCGCTTTCGGGTCCAGTGGGGGATTGGTTTACCGGTGCCTTTCCCGAGGGACCGACTCCCGCGCAAGGGCTGGCCTGGCCGCCGATCGCGGCGGGCGAGCATCTGCTGCTGGTTTCGCCGACCGGGACCGGCAAGACGCTGGCCGGATTTCTGGCGATCCTCGACCGGCTGCTCCGGCGCCACACCGAGGGCACGCTGTCCCCCGGACTGCGCTGCGTTTACATCTCTCCGTTACGGAGTCTGGGCTACGACATCGAGCGCAACCTGGCGATCCCGCTGGCGGCAATCGAGCGGCTGCTGGGGTGCGACGAGAGCCCCATCCGTGTCGGCGTGCGGACGGGAGATACCTCGGCCTATTTCCGCCGCAAGCTCCGGGACCAGCCGCCGCATATCTTGATCACGACGCCGGAGAGTCTCTCGCTCTTGCTCAGCCAGGCAAGCTGGGGCGATCACTGGCGCGGGGTCGAGCACATCATCGTGGACGAGGTGCACGCACTTGTGCCCACCAAGCGCGGGGCCGACCTGGCAGTCTCGCTCGAGCGGCTGTCAGCCCAGGCGAACCGCGATCCCTGCCGGGTTGGCCTGTCGGCCACCTGCCGGCCTGCCGAGCCCGTGGCGCGGTTCCTGGTGGGGCCGACGCGAACCTGCCGCGTGGTCGAAGCACCCCTGCCTCGCGGCACGCCGCCCATGGAGATCGAGGTCGAGGCGCTGCTGGAGGCTGGCGAGGCTCCGCATCGCGGCCTGACGTATCGCAGGCTGATCCGGCGGCTGCGCCAGGTGATGAGAGTCAACCGGACGACGGTCATCTTCGCCAACACCCGGCCGTTCACCGAGAAGATCACTCACGACCTGAGGCACGACCCGAAACGTCGGGATGCGTGCGCGGACGGTGAGCCGCAAGCCGACGAGTCAGAGCCAGCCGTGGCGGCCCATCACTCGGCGCTCGATGCCAGCCGGCGCAGAGCGGTGGAGTCATTGCTCGAGCAGGGCCGGCTCAAGGCCGTGGTGACCAGCACGAGCCTGGAGCTCGGGGTCGATATCGGCACGGCCGACCTGTCGGTCCAGGTTGGCCTACCGGGAGGCGTGGCTCGTTGCGTGCAGCGGGTGGGGCGGTCGGGCCACCGCCTGGGGGCGGCCTCGCGGGGCCTGATACTTGCGGCCACCGCGGCCGAGATTGCCGGCGCCGTCGTGACGGCGCGGGCCGCGCGAGCCGGCCGGCTGGAACCGCTGCGCATGGTCGAGGCCCCGCTCGACGTCGTCTGCCAGCAGCTTCTGGCCATGGCCTGCGCGCGGGAATGCGCCGTCGAGCAGGCCTTCACGCTGTTGCGCCAAGCAGGTCCCATGGCCGGGCTGGCAAGGCACAATTTCGACGCCTGCCTCGACTTTCTGGCCGGCGATCTGGCCGCGCCGCCGGGTGCCGACGAACCCGAGCCCGGCGCGGCCCCGCGCTGGTCCTCACCCCGGATCTGGAAACGCAACGGCTGGTTCGGGGTTCGTGGCCGCCGCGTCATGCGCTGGTTCTGGACGAATGTCGGTACGATCACCTCGGAAGAGACCGCGCAGGTTCTGGTCGACGGCGTGGCAATCGGCACACTCGAGGGCGCCTATGCCGAGCGGCTGGTTCCCGGCGACAAGTTCGTGCTCGATGGCCGCTCTCTGGAATTCCGTCGCCGCGACGGATTGGTCATTCAAACTCGAGCAGGAGGGGCCGAGCCAGGGCTGCCGATCTGGCACAGCGATCGCCAGTCGCTCTCGTCGGAGCTGGCCCACGAGGTTGCCGAGTTCCGCGCCGAGGGAGCCAGGCGGCTGACGCGGGGGGGGCCGTCGGCCCTGCGGTCCTGGTTGATCGAGTCGCTCGATCTGGGGCCCAAGGTCGCGGCCGTCCTGGCCGAGCTGATCGAGGCGCAAGAGCGCTTCAGCGAGGTCCCCCGCCCGCCCGATCTGCTGGTCGAAGAGTGTCCGTCAACAGGCGAGCCGGGATTGACCTACGCGTTCCAGGCCCCGCTCAACCGCGCGGCCTGTGAGGCGCTGGGGCGGGCGACCGCGGCCCGACTGGGCCGCCGGTTCGGCCGCGATCTGGCGCTTCAGGCCGCTGACCTGGGGTGGTCGATCCGCTTGCCCGAGGGGGCCGGCCTGGTCCGGGACGACCTGGATTCCCTCTTGAGCCTCGACCGCCTCGAGGACGACGTGCTCGAGGGCCTGGACCGAGGAGATCTTCCCGCCCAGCGGTTCCGGTACATCGCGGCCACCGGGCTGATGGTCCTGCGCAACCCCGAGCAGGGCCGGCGGGTAAGGGTTGGCGGGATGAACTGGGTCAGCAGCCGGCTCTACCCCCTGGTCAAGGCGGCCTGCCCGCATCACCCGCTGCTGCGCGAGACCCGCCGGGAGGTGCTGCACGACCTGCTCGACGTGCCCGCCGCCGTGCGCTGGCTACAGTCGCGGCCGGTCGTGAGACTGCGCAAGCTGCCGTGTCTCTCACCCTTTGCCGCAGCCTGGATCAGCCCCTCGGCCGATGAGCCGGTCCAGTTTGAAGCACCGGCCGACGCCCTCCGCCGGCTGCACGCGCGGTTGACCACGGCCAGAACGGGAGAGGTCGCATGAAGCGGCAACAGGTTTCCGGCGGTCGCGCGCAAACCCCCATCGTCGAAGGTTGGCAGCTTGCCCCCGAAGGAGGTGCGATACACCCTGGCGAGCGGACCGCCGTGATTGCCGACGTCCACCTTGGCTACGAGTGGGCCCGCGGCGCGGCGGGCGACTGCGTGCCGGCACATTCCCTGGCCGAGACACTGAAGAAGCTCGAACGGTTGCTGGAGCGGTCACCAATCGATCGCCTGGTCGTCGCCGGCGACCTGGTCGAATCTCCCAGGCTATGCGCGCGAACCGCCGCGGACCTCGCCCGGCTGGCGCGTTGGCTGGGCCAGCGGGACGTGCGGCTGGTGCTGATCGAGGGGAACCACGATCGCAGCCTCGCCTGGATGGCCCGGGAAAAAGGGCTTGACGCCGTGGCCGCGGCGCCGGTGCTCCAGAGCCACCTGCTCGTCGCCGGCTGGACGATAGCGCACGGTCACCGGCTCGTGCCGGCGGATCGCTTGATCTCGGGCCATCATCATCCCGTGCTGCGGGTTTCCGGCCACTCGGCGCCCTGCTTCCTGGTGGGGGATGGGCGGATCATCCTGCCCGCCTTCTCAGGCAATGCCGCAGGGCTGGACGTCGCCTCGGCCCGGCTGCCGGACGGCTGGCTGCAAAGCTCCCTGCGCTGTCTTGCCAGCACCGGAGGCGACTTGCTCGACTTCGGGCCCCTGAAGACGCTGCACGCCCGGCTGGGATGATCGTTTCGTCGATCTCGAGAAGGAGCCGACCCGGGTTGATATCGATTTGAAAGACTGACGGCCCTCAACAAAAAAAGCCGGCGTCCCCCGCGGGGGGGACGCCGCCTGCGATCATTTCCGGGTGAACAACTCACTGGCACGTCAGGCAGGTCGGAGTGACGACGGGCACCATGGTGCATTGCTGCACGGCCACGGTGCGGGGAACCTGGCGGGCGACGACGCGGTTGACGGTCACGGGAACCTGCTCCGCGACACAGACCGGAACCTGGCGCGCGGCCGTCTCGGCGACCATGCGGCAGGTCCGCACGGGCACGCGCTCGACCCGTTCCTCGGCGGCGTAACTGCAGGTTGTGACCTGGTAGGGCTCCACGCGCTCCTCGGCGACGAGCTGGCAAGTCTGGACTTCGTAGGGCTCGACCCGCTCCTCGGACACGTAGTTGCACGTGGTAACGGGGATGGTCTCCACCCGCTGCTCGGCCACCATCTCGCAGGTGCGAACCTGGTAAGGCTCGACCCGTTCCTCGGCGACGTAGCGGCAGGTCTGGACTTCGTAAGGCTCGACCCGCTCCTCGGCGACGAGCTGGCAGGTCTGGACCTCATAGGGCTCGACCCGCTCCTCGGCCACGTACCGGCAGGTGGTGACGGGGATCGTCTCGACCCGCTCCTCACTGACGTAGCGGCACTGGGTCACGGGGACCTGGCGGACCATCGTCTCACGGACGTAACGGGTCTCGCTGACTTCGCGCGTCACCGGCCGGGACACCCAGACGCACTGGCTGACCGTCCGCGGCGGGCACTGAACGGCCACCGTTGCAGTCACCTTGCGCTTGTGATGCAGGCAGCCCAGCAACCCCCGCGGCCGCTCTTCACCACAAAGGTCGCATTCCTGGACCGGGACACGGACCGTGCGCTCGACGACGGGACCGGGGACCGTGATGTACTGCCGCGCGTAGTACCCGCACTCGACGGTCTCCTGGCGAACCGTCGTGACAGGACGGCAAACCGAGTACGGCTGCTCGACCATCACGGTCTCGGTGACGGGCTTCATCACGGTATACCGGCGTTCCTGGTTCACGGTCTGGTAGACGGGACGCTGCACGGTGTAACGCCGTTCGCGGCGCTCGGTCTGGTAGACAGGGCGTTGTACAGTGTAGCGCCGCTCCATTTGCTGAGTTTTCACGACCGGGCGCATGACGGTGTAGCGCCGTTCTGTATTCACGGTCTGGTAGACGGGACGCTGCACGGTGTAGCGCCGTTCGCGGCGCTCAGTCTGGTAGACAGGCCGTTGCACAGTGTAGCGCCGTTCGCGGTTCTCGGTCTGGTACACTGGTTTCATGACGGTGTACTTGCGCTCGACAAACGACGTTTCCCATACAGGCCTGGAGACGGTGTAGTTTTCCGTCTGGTAGGCCGTGCGATAGCGCGTCTCCATCACGGTGACGGCTTCCGTCTCGTAGACGGTTTCGTAAACCGTCTGGTAGACGGTCTCTACCTGGGGAGCCAAGCTGACCACATTCAACTGCGTGACCACGACGGGAGCGGGAGCACAGCGGTTACATGCTCCCCCGCCATAGGTGGCCCACGCCGGCGCGGCGAACGCTCCCAAGAGCGCCGCGGCCGCGCCGGCAGCGAGGCGCACGACTTTCAGGGACTTGAACATGCGTTACTCCTCGGCGGATCCTCGGGCATCCCTGTCGCGATTCGCCTGACTAGGGTCTACTCTCATGGCCCGAAGGAGTGCGCTGTCTCGTCCCTGAGAAAGCTCTCCTGTTGACTCGAAGGAAGCGTCGTGAACGGCAACAGTCTAACGATCGCGTGTAGGAGCCGGCTCTATCCGGCGACTCGAACATCATTACGAAGAAACCACGTGAGCCCTTGCTGCACAATCCGCGGCGGTCGCTCGAAATTCTTTCAAGAATCTCGTTCGAGGCGGTCGAATACACTACGATCGAGGCTCGCAATGAGCCCTCCAGGACAGTATATCACGGGCTGCCAGCCCGTCTCACCAAATTGCGCGATTTCCTGAAGTTCCAGGTCGCCTTGTGCCGATCACGGTAAGTTGGCAAACTCACAAGGGCTGTCGGCCGGTTATTGCAAGTGCACACCGTGCGCCAATTGACTCTGACTGTACTCCTCGCCTGCCGCCACAAACGCCGCAAATCTTGATCGTCCCGCACGATCGAAAGAATCGTCCATGTGGCGCGGGCGCCGGTGGAGTGGGCGCCGGTCAGGAAGCCGGTTGTAATTGTTTCAAGACCGACTGGGCCTGGCTGCGAATGCTCACGAGTCCGGACTGCGTCAATCCTTCAATCTCCGGACGGAGCGATCGAGTCAGTTCGGACGAGCCGGTGGATAGGGAGGACTGGAGTGCTTGTAGGGCTTCCAGTTCGATGGCCTCGATCTTGTTCTGCTTCTCGGTGGTGCTGGTGATGTCGATGACGCGGTCGAGGTCCGCGGTGGAGAGCATTTCCCTGAGCGTTTCCTTGGCTGCCGGGTCGCCTTGCCGGCCGAGGGCCACTGCGGCATTGTAGCAGACAAAACGGTTCTCATCGGTCTGGAGCCGTTCCCGTAGAGCCTGCCGCGCCGGCTCGCCGCCGAAGAAGCCAAGGGCGTAAGCGGCAACCTGGCGCAACTCGGGGTCTTCGCCGGAGGCCGCCTGCGCTAGCGCCGCGACGGCCCGCGGATCGTCGAGCTTGCCTTCGAGCCGGGCGGCATGCTTTGCCAGGCTGGCCGCCGCTTCCATCCGGACCGCCGAATCGTGACCCGGCGCGAGCGCCATCGTCAGTGACTCGATCGGATCGACCTTGCGGTTATCGCCGAGGGTGGCATCGAGCGTCTGGAATGCGCCGATGGTCTTGATCAGGTAGACCTTGAGCTCGGCGTTATCGTTGGTCTTCAGCTCGGCGGAGAGAAGATCGGTCAGCTCGCCCAGGAGGCGCGGGTCGCTGGCCAGCTTGGCGTCGTTCTGAATCAGGCTGGCCAGCTCGAACGCCGACCGCCAGTCTCCCGAGGCCTGCCGCAATCGCCGCACATATTCCGTCGGATCACGCTCACCGCCGGCCAGTTTGCCGAAGAGCAGCCAGACCAGGATCACAACCGCGACGACCACCGCCGGGATCACGAAGAGCTGGACGACAAACCCCGCCGAGGGCGCTTCGACGGGAGGCAAATCCGGCAGCGGCGGCGGTTGACGCGGGTCGGTATCGATATTCGGTCGGTTCGCGTTGTAAGGGTCTTGCACGGTCGGCGCACTCACTGAAGAGGGGACGCCTCGCCCTGTCCACGACATGGCTGGAGCGCGAGCGGGGTTCACCAGTCCAGTGTAGGGATTCGCACGGCCGCGTCAAGCAAGCGAGGCGGAGCTCGGTAATGCTGTTGCCCACGCGGGCCGAGCTTGGGACAATAACTCGGTGTAAAACTACTTACGGCTCAGCAGTCGCGGCAGGTAGTTCGACTACGAAACGTGCCCCGGGACCGCCTGTCACGGCTTCGCATCGCATCTTGCCGCCGTGAAGAGAGACGATCTGGCGGCAGAGATAAAGGCCGATGCCCACTCCCTGCACGCCTCCGTCGCTTTGCGGTTGAAGGTGCTCCAAACGGAAGAATTTCTCGAAGACCTGTTCGCGGAACTCGGGAGGGACACCGGGCCCGGTGTCCGTCACGGCGACCTCCAAGAGATGGGGCTTAAGTCCGCTGACCGCCGTGGTCACGGCAATCTCCACACGGCCGCCGTCTGGGGTGTACTTGAGCGCGTTAGTGAGCACGTTGGAAAGAACGACACCGAGCCGCGCGGCGTCTCCCTGGACGACTGCCTCATCGCATCCTCGAACAAAATCAAGGCGAACATCATGCTCCGCGAACCGCGGCAGAAACTTGTCGGCGAGGTGCCCCGCCAGGCCCAGGAGATCGACCCGGTCGAGGTTGAGCCGGAACTGGCCCGCCTCAATTCGCGTGAGGTCGAGTAGCTCGTCGATCGTGGCGGCGAGCTCCTCGCAGCCGAGTGCCGCGGTTGCGACCATTTCGCGGAGTAACGGCGACAGCTCCTCGACCCGTTCCCGCATCAACATGAGATTCATCCGCAGCGTGGTAAGCGGCGTCTTCAGCTCGTGCGAGGCGACAGCGATCATCTCGGCCCGCAGCTCGTCCAGTCGGGCAAACTCGGTCACGTCGTAAAGGACCACGACGGCGCCAGGTCTGCCCCCGGAGAACTCCGGAATCGGCATGACTGTCGGCAAGAGCTTGGCCTGATGGCCATTGAGAACGACCTCCAGCAACCGATTCAAGTCGGGCCGCGTGACTCCGGTTCCATCCCCCCGCAATTGCCCGCGCACAGCGTCCAGGCTGTCGGTCGGAAGCGGGAGTTGCTCCACCCGCCGAACCTGGTCGAGCCCCAGAGCGCGGAACACACTCCAGGCCGTGGGGTTCGCCGCGACGATGTCGCCAGATGGATCGACGACGATGACGGCGTCGGGCAATGCGGCGAGGGTTGACTCCAGGGTCTCCTTGGCGCGGATCACCTCGTCCAGGTTCAACCGACGGAATTCTGCCAGGGTCTCGGCCATCTGGTTAAATCCGGCGGCGAGCCGGCCCAACTCGTCGGCCGAGGTTACGGAGACGCGGCGATCGAAGTCGCCGCGGCTCAGCGCCTCCACGCTACGGGTCAAGTCAAGCACCGGCGGCACGACGGCGCGGGCCAGGCGCGACGCGACCAGGATGGATGTCACCACGGCGGCCGCGAGAATTCCCCCGACCACGGCCGCGGCCCGTCGCGCGCGGTCGCGGGCCTGGATCCCGGTCTGCCTCATGCCGCGAAAATGGAGCTCGCGAACTCGCTCGCAGTCGGCGACCACACCACGGAGGGCCGGGTTGACATTGACATGATAGACTTCCCAGGCATCCTCTCGAACGGGCGTGGCCAGCATCCGATCGCTGGCTGCCCGATAGATGTCGACGTTCCGTCGGATCGAGCCAAGGGTTATGCGCTCCTCGGGTTCCTTGAGGAACGGTGCCAGCCGCGCGAAGGCTTCCTCGAACCGCTCCCGCTCCGCGGCGAGCCCGCCTTCGCCGCGGTCTGCCTTTCCGGTCGCAATCCGCAGGAGTGCGTCGTCCTCACGCTCGATTGCCGTGGCCAGGCTGGCGGCCAGGACAATCGTTTCCTCGCTCTCGTCGAGGGTCGCGTCAACTGCCTCACCCAGCCGCGTCAGGGCGAAGACGCCCCAGGCGCCGCTGGCCACCGTCATCAGCACCAGCAGGCCGCTCGATAGCAGAAACCGAGTGCGCAGGTTTCTCAGGGCCATCGCTCTCCCCTCGGGTCTCCTCAGAACTCAGAGCCAGGCCGCGAATCTCTTGAACTACATGCGGAAGACGAACGCACTTGTCCAGTTTCCCTTGGTCAACACGTTGATCAGGAAGACGATGGGGACCATGGTGAGCGTGAACCGGATCAAGAGCCGGCTCACGTCCCTGATACCCCGATCGAAGCTCGTGGAGGCACGCCGGCCGATCAGCCCGCGCGCCATCGCTCCGTAATACGTGCGACCTCCCGTCGCCAGGACGACCGCCGTGGCCGTACCGCTGATGACATTGGTCCCCATGAAGCAGAGGTTGTTCACTTCCAGGGGATCGGTGTGGTCCAGCTCCGGCCTTTGCCCGTTCGCCGCCACGTTCTGAACCAGCATCTCCGACTTCTCCACCGGCATCGACTCACCGGTCAGCATCGCCTGGTTAACGAAAAGGTCCCTGGAGAGTACCACCCTCACGTCGGCAGGGACAATGTCGCGGGCCGAGAGGTGGACGATGTCGCCCGGGACGAGCTCGCGCCGCGGGACCTCTCGCTTGCCGTGCTGCGCCAGCAGCCAGACCGCCTCCCACGTCCTGGGCCCGTAGCCTGGCCTGCGAACCTCACTTCGCGTGACTATTGCGGTGTTCCGCACCCTGGCCTTGAGTCGTTCCGCCGCGTGCGCCGAGCGGTACTCCTGGACGAACCGAAGCAGAACGCTGATCAGCACCATGGCCTCGATGATCGAAGCGGTCTTCAACTCGTGGGTCAGGAAGGCAACCGCGCCGAGTACGCTGAGCAGAGCAATGAACGGGTTCTTGAACGCCCTGAGGATCTGGACATGCCACCTTGGGGGCCGCTCGTGGACCATCTCGTTGAACCCGAATTTGCGCTGCCGGCGACGGACCTCGTCCGAAGACAGGCCGTCCAGGGACGTGCCCAGAGACTTGAGGAGCGTCGAGACTCTGCCTTGGGCCGCGGCATGGAGGTCCCTTACCTGGCGCGACGATGGGCCTGCGAACCCCCCGGCCCCGCTCGGGCGGCGCAGGCGATCGAGGGTCCGGGACACCGCTCCTCCGAACCCTCCCGAAACTATCCGCGACAGACACATTGACACCTCCGCGCTCGGTGATCGAAGGGTATGACTGCCCGGCCGGCGAACTCAGGCATTCGATCCTGAGAAGGTGGCCAGGCCGAACTCGATTGCCAGGGCAACGGGCAGAGGCGGATGCACAACCAGGAACACGGCGGCGGACAAGGCGGACCAGGCGAGCGACTTCCACAGGGCTCCGCGATCTTTCCAAGAGCGCTCCGCCCTATCCGCCTTGCGGATCATCCAGCCGACACCCGGTAGATGACACAGACGTCCATACGTTTCCGGTGCCGCACGGTGCAGGTAATGGTGCGACAGCAGGAGAAATGGCGCAGTAGGAACTCCCGGCACGATCACCCCGGCGACCGCCACCGTGAACGTTCCTCCGGCCAGCAGCAGATCGACCAGCCGACGCCCAGGCCGGGTCTCGGCCGGAAGCCTTTCCTGGGAATCGGCCGGGCCCCCCGGTGGCGCGGTGGCGGCTGCATCGACCGCTCCCGGCTCTCGACAAAACGCCGCCTCGGCCGCGGTTACCAGGTCTGCCACGGTGCTCGAGACGGAATCGATGTCAATCTCCACCCGTCCGAACCAGGGATTCGCTCGACAAGCCGCGACTCCGGGCAGACCCCTGAGCACCCGGGCCACTCGCACCGCGAGCCAGGGTGCTTCGCGCAGAGCAGAGTGCGAGAGCCAGACGCGGCGGGGCTCCTCGATCAGGGTTTCCCAAAGCGAAACGCTTGCGCCGGCCGCGAAGGCGCTTATGGATACCCAGGCAGCAGGTTGCTTTCGCTCCGAGACGATCGGCCCGCTGGCATCCCGGGTCGCTGCCCGGATGCCCGACGCGGCCCGCTCCGCAAGCTCAACAGGGTCGAGCGAACCCGGCGTGAACTCGAACCGGCAAACCGATGACCTCAGACATATCCCTGCGCGAGAGGCCCCAGAGGTTTCAACGGCATGCTTGACCAGGGCGAGGCAGAACGTCTCCATCCCGTGACGGAGCAGCCGAGGGTCGTGCACCTCGACAACCCCTCTGGCGACGTCGCAAGTAACGCGGACGCCTGCCCCGGACTCGGCCGGAGCGTCGCTCATCGCGTTGCCACCGGAACCATGGGCGGTGCCAGGCGGCGACATGGCCACCGGCACGACCTCCGGAATTTCCAGCGGGTCCAGCATCGGCCAGAGAAAGGTCTCGAGCGTCGAGAGTTTCGGGTAGCTCACATCCTCAAGGAAGCACGCCCCGCGTGCCGCGATGATTACACTCTTGTTTCCAGTCTTGAACTGCGGATCGCGTCTCGGGCGGCGATTGTGAGCGGGTCGGCGATGATCGCGCTGGTCCTTCACCCAGCCTCCGCGGACCGACCGGGACACAAAAGCACCTGGCCCTGTCATCTTGCCAATCATTGGCCCCTCCAATCTTCGTTTCGTGGAGATGAAATGGTAAAGGCCCGAGGTTCCGGCCATCACTGCCGGCATCTTTTCGGCTGAACGCCCACCCCATCGGCAGAACCGGCAGGGCGGAATGCTGTCCTTGGTCAAACGTCGACTGGGCTTGTCAAAAGGAAGGGGGAACGGAAGGCCCCCACCGTGGCCAGACCGGCTCGGCGGGGGGAAGGGCGGGAGCCGCTTCCGCATCCGGGTCACGAGCCGGTCACGACTGCGTCGTCGCAGAAAGGGTCACGCGACATAAATGAGGATCGTCGGCTTGCATGACGGCCTCGTTACTCAATGGAAGCCAAGCGGTGCGGAGACTCATTCCCATTGTGTTCGATGCAATCGACGTGCCAGATGCTGTGAGAGCATCGGGAATGAGAATTCCCAGGCAATACGCGGGGAAAACACGGACATCCTGTGTTTCCGAATAGCCCTCGTCATGGCGAATCGCCGGATCTCGCCGCAAACGGCCCTGCATTTTGCAGGGACGAACGGGAATTGATCATCGCGCGGCAACTTCGATCAGGACAGCCCGTACCGCTTTCGCTTCCGCTGGAGAGTCGTCGCATCGATGCCCAGGATCTTCGCCGCAGCTTCAAGCGACGAAGCACGAGCCACGACCCGGGCGATATGCTCGCGTTCGAGCACTTCGAGCGAAACGTCACTGCCCAGGAGCGACGAGGTGGAAACATGGGACGTCTCTGTGACCGGAGCGATGCCCAGGTCGGCCGCTTGGAGAACCTTCGATGGGACCAGGATGACAGCCCGCTCGATGGCATTGCGTAGTTCTCGGAGGTTGCCGGGCCACGCATAGGCCTCCATCGCTTGCTCGGCAGTGGGGGAGAAGATGAGGTCGGGCCGGCCCTGCTTACGCCCCAGGAAACGGAGGAAATGTCGCGCCAGGATGAGGATGTCCTCGGGGCGGTCGCGCAGTGGGGGAATGACCAGCGGAATGACGTTGAGCCGGTAGAAGAGGTCTTCGCGGAATCGGCCCTGCTTGACCGCGTCTTCGAGCGGTCGATTGGTCGCGCCCACGATCCGGACATTGGCCCGGCGTTCCTTCGACTCGCCGAGCCGTTCGTAGGTCTGGTCGTTAAGGAATCGGAGCAGCCGGGCCTGAGCATCCGCGGTGAGGTCGCCGACCTCGTCGAGAAAGAGTGTCCCACCTTCGGCCTGTTCCACCTTGCCGACAGTGTCTGCTACGGCGCCGGTAAAGGAGCCCTTGCAGTGACCGAACAAGGCGCTGGTCATCAGGTCGCCAGAGAGCATCGGACAGTGAACCGTCACGAACGGCCGGTCCGCGAGCTTGCTCTGGGCCTGAATCCAGCGGGCCAGGACGTTCTTGCCGGTGCCGCTCTCGCCACGAAGCATGACGACCGTGTCGGCTGCCGCGGCGCGGCGCACCGTCTGGAGGAATCCCCGGAAGACCGGGCTATTGGTCTCGAAGATGGTCTCGCCCTCGGTCTCCTCGATCCGCTCTTGCAGTTCTCCGATCTTCCGCTTGAGTTCCAACTCGGTGACCACGCGGCGAGCGGCGTGCCGGACCTGGGCCGGCGTGAAGGGCTTCGGCAGGTAGTCAACCGCGCCCAGCTTCATCGCCTCGACGGCCGACTCAAACGAGGCGAAGGCCGTGATGACGATGACCCCGATTTCGGGTTGGCGGCGGAGAATCTCGGGCAGTAGCGAGAGTCCCGCCTCCTTGCCCAGCCAGAGGTCCAAGAAGACCACATCGAACCGGCCCCGCTCGATGGCCTCGAGGGCGCCGGCCGACGTCCCCACCCCCATCGCCCGACCGCCGTCGGCCTCCAGGCAGAGCCGTATCGACTGCCGTACACCAGGGTCGTCATCGATGATCAATGCGGACCAGATCTTGCCACCTCCACACTCGGTCTCGGTAAAGCCAAGAGTTCCGGATCGACCGATCAACGGCATACATTGTCCGGCGACCCGCTCTGCTGTTGCAAGGGCCTAAACAGCAGAGCCATCCGCTTCCTCTCCATGGAGAGGAAAAATGAGGAGACACCAATTAGCCCGTCATATCACAGGGAGTCCTTTCATTGCGCAAGCGGCTGCGGGCGGAGTGGGAACGGTTCGTCGCAAGGGCGCGATCGCTCGACCAGTTCCACGCGGAACTCGCGGGGTTCGTTGCGCGACTGGCGGAGCTGCCGCGCACATGCGACCCGATGGCCTGTCCCCGGGTCCTGGTCACCGGCGACTTTTTCACCCGCTTCAGTACGTTTTTCATGAAAGGGGTGGCGAGCCTCTAAGCCGACAAGATCAGCTCCTCGGATCAGACGCCCATTGGTCGTAGGAGGCGATTCTTCCTATTCTTACTTGATTACGGTCGGCAGTTCTGGTCGACTCGCGTTATCGTATGTCGTTCCAGGGGTTACTCAAGAGGAGGGCGTTCCTCATCTGAGAAATCCCGGTTGAGGAGTCCTTGCCATGGCAGCGAAGCACTCAAAGCGGCGACCGACCGCTGAGTCTCAACCTGTGGGCAATCCTGACGTGACTGTCCCCCCCGACAAGAGCCTCCTCACGAGTGGCCCGCGTTTCGCGGAGCCGACGAGCACGCCCGACCCCAAGAAATTCAGCGTGAAGCACGGTTCGGACAAGGAAGCCTATTCACTTCTGGACCAGATGAAGGGAAAGCTCAGACCACGCCCCTTCCCCGAGGTTGCCGGAGTCGACGAACCGGTCCTCGAACTCGCGAACGCCTATGGTCCGAGGGGCGCTACGATCGTCGATCAGATCAAGAGCGCCAAACAGCTGGTATTTCATGCACTGGGGGATACAGGGAACACTCGGGGACCGAGAGATCAGTCGCTCGTCGCCGATAAGATGACCGCCGACTACGATGACACCGACCCGCGACAGGTCCCTTCGTTCGCGTATCACTTAGGGGATGTGGTTTATAGCTTTGGCGATTCGATGTATTACTATGATCAATTTTATGAGCCCTACCGGGGCTACCCCGCGCCGATCTTCGCGATTCCGGGTAACCACGACGGTATGGTCGCACCGAATTCCGATGCCGAAACCCTTGACGCCTTTCGCAAGAACTTCTGCACTGCGGGAGAGCCTCCGCACCGAACGCTAGAAGCTGGCGAATTGTCGCGCACCGCGCAGGTTCAGCCGGGCGTGTATTTTACGCTCGAAGCGCCGTTCGTGCGGATTCTCGGCCTCTACAGCAACTGCCTGGAAGATCCAGGGGTGATCTCGACGCAGGGCGGTACGTTTTCCGAGCTTAGCGACGCGCAACTCGTCTTCCTCAAGACAGCGCTTCAGCGGATCAAGACGGAGAAATTCGTCGGTGCCGTGGTTTTCGCCGTGCACCACCCGCCTTACGTGGCGCAGATCGCAGTGACGGCCCGCAAGTCACTGAACGTAGGCCGGCACGGTGGCAGCCCGATGATGCTCGCCGACATCGACGCCGCCTGTCAGGCAACTGGCATCTGGCCACACGCCGTACTGTCCGGGCACGCGCACAATTATCAGAGGTTTACACGTATCAAACAGGGGCGAGAGACACCGTTCATCGTTTGCGGCAATGGAGGTCACGCTCATCAAAGCCTTACACGGAGTGCGTCGCCTACGATTCGCGTTCCCGTCGATCAGCCGACCCTTTCGAGCAATGGAGACTCGGTGACCTTTGAGAATTACGACGACCAGGATTTTGGTTACCTTCGGGTCACCGTCAACGCTCAACAGTTGCGCATCGAATATCACCCGATGTCGGACGGGGCCGCCGCCAAGACACCAGATGACCACGTCACGGTCGACCTTGCTACCTACAAGATCGCGTACTTTCGGACGAGTTAGCCAGAACTATCTGCCGACTTCCGCTGGCGGGGTCGTCGTCGGTGGAGAGGTCGCCCGCTTCCAGAGGTAGTAGAAGGGGATTCCGGCCAGAATGCTGCCGAGCGCCGCGGCCGAGACCTGCGGCCGCTGGTAAAACGCCGCGACGGTCAGCAGGGAGGTCAGGCCAAGATAGACTGCGGGCGTCAGCGGATAGCCCGGAGTCCGGAATGGGCGAGGCAGATCCGGCATCTTCCAGCGGAGCACGAAGATCGAGCTCATGGCCAGCATCGAGAAGAACGACAGGCCGACGCTGGCATACACGACGATGCTCTCGAACGACCCGGTCCAGAGCAGGACCAAGCTCATCCCCACCTGGAACGCGGTGGCCACGGCCGGGGTTCCGGCACGATGCGTCAGCCGGGCCGCCCTGGCCGGGAACTGGCCGGCCCGGGCCATCGCGTAGATCACACGTGGACCGAGTAAGAGGTACACGCTCAGTGTGGAAAGGAGCATCAGGCCGATCGCCACGCTGAGCGGGGTCGACCAGCGCGGGCCGAAGAGCTGCCTGGCTGCGATCTCCGCGATCGGCGCGACGACGTCGAGACCCTGCTTGTTGGCGGGGTCGTTCACCATTTCCCGGACGGCCGCGACCGGCAGGGCCAGCGCGTAGACCGCGTTGACACCCAGGTAAAGCATCATCACGCCAGCCATCCCGATCAGGATTGCCCGCGGCAAGACCTTCTGGGCGTCCCGGATTTCACCGGCGAGATAAGACGCACCGTTCCATCCCGTGTAAGCGTAGTAAATGTAGACCAGGGAGAACATCATGGTCACGACCAGGCTGCCGCTGACCGGCTTCGGATCATGAAGATTGGCGCTGTGCGGCCAGCCCACCACCAGTCCGGCGACGATCAAGAGTCCCAGCACGGCCAGCTTCAAGCCAGTGATCCATCCTTGAACTTGCGCGGTCCGTTCCCTTCCGGAGATGTGAATGACCGCAAGGATGAGGATTGCGGTTGTCGCGACCACCCGCTGAATCACGACGGCTTGGCCACCTTCGAGACCCATGGGTGCAAGCAGATACTTGGCCGAAGCGATTGCCGACGCGGCGCTTGGTCCGGAAAATCCGACGAGAAACGAAGCCCAACCCGAAAGAAATGCCGCCAGAGGCCCGTACGCGTGATAAAGATAAACGTAGTCGCCACCCGTGTGAGGCAAGGCCGCGGACAGCTCGGCTAGCGTCAAGGCGCCGCAGGCCGCGATCACGCCTCCAACGACCCAAAGCGCAAGCATATACTCGTTGCTTCCGACCAGCGCCATCGTGTAGCCGGAGGTCGTCAGAACCCCAATACCGACCATGCTCGCGACGACGACGAAGATCGCCATCGCCAGTCCGAACTCGGCCGGCATCCTAGCCTCGGATACCTGGAACGAACCGTCCAACTGGTGGTCTGTGCTGTTTTCAGGCATCGAAGTAATCAGAAAAGGTGGGCAAAATGGCGTCGTATGGGTAATTCGTCGGAGAAAATGGAGAAACTTTAGTGAACATCTGGAGACTGAAGGTCGTATCTTAGAATAATGAATGAGGGTTAATGACGTAACTTCAGGAACCCCTTGCAAGCACAGACGTCTGGAGGTATCTCCCGTGCGTGAGCTTCGGACCCTGAAGCGGATCCGGCCCGGGTCGCGCGTTCGGAGTGTCCAAGGAAGGCTCTCCATCGAGTTCGGGGACGAGGATGATACTGGTGGCGATCAGCTCAAAGTCGAGCTGCCAGCCAGGAGTTCCGGATTTCGTCGTCCAACCAAATCGTCCGCCGTGAACCAAGAGCGTTCATCTGGTGTACGGGCGACTGCTCCGGTTTTCCACCCACTGGCCTATCGCAGCGTGGTGGCAGATTGGCCCCTTGAGTGGCGTGAACTGTGGGGCCGACGCGCCAACGATCTGGAAGAGACTGGCTTGTCCTGGCGTGATGCGGAGACTCAGGCCTTTGTCGAGGTCTGGCACAAGTACCGCAGCTCCACCGAGACGTGTCCGCCTTCGACGCCGTCTGCTGACAATTGAGCCAAGACGGTCGTTCTCTGGCGCTTTGGCTTTCACCTTTTCGGTTTTCTGAAACTTGGCGATAAAATTCTCCTCGGGCCGAGCACGCAATCGTCCCAGTTAACCATTCCCCGGCCACTCGACCAAGAGGCCAGCAACCAGACTGAACGATTTCAGCCAGGTCGCTGCTGACGACTGAGATGCTCGAATCCAATGCGGGCAAGCGGCCAGTGCCGTCGGCGGGAGCATGATCGTCCCTTTGCGTGCTGGCCGCCGGCTCGGGTAAAAAAGGGAAATGGACGATCGCAATCGACAGATTCCTCCGCTGCTCTGCGACTGGGCGTCAGGCATGGAGCTGGCGCGGCCGCAAGCCGGAGAAACGTATGTGTTGCGGGTGGATCTCGACCCGAGGCCGGAGTGCGACAATCTCGAGCAGTTGCTCCAGTGGAGCGTTCTCTCTGAGGCAGAGCGGGCCCGCGCGTCTCGGTTCGTCCGGCCTCGCGACGGTCGGCGCTTCGCTGTCTGCCGCGGATCATTGCGTCTGATCCTGGGCCAGTTGACGAACGCTTCGCCCCAGGCTGTCGCTTTCCGGTTCAGTCCTGGAGGCAAGCCGGAACTGGCCGGACCCTGGCCGCCAGGCGATCCTCCCTTGGTTCGCTTCAACGTGACTCACTCGGACGATCTGGCTCTGATCGCAGTCAGCCTTGATAGGGAGCTCGGGGTTGACCTGGAGCGGCTGAGGACGATTTCGGAAGCGGCGCGGATCGTCGAGTCCTATTTCACTTCGGCCGAGCAGGCCCAGTTCGCCGCGCTCGAGGAGCCGGTCAGTGCGTCCGCATTTCTTCGGGGCTGGACTCGCAAGGAAGCGATTCTCAAGGCCAAAGGAGTAGGGCTTGCGGGGCTGGCGACCAGTTACGAGACCATGTTCGGGACCACCGAGCTGACCGACAAGTTCTCACCCGCCGCGCCCCTGCCCCGGATCGGCGAATGGTGGCTCTGGGAGGCGTCGCCTCGTGAGGGTTATTTCGCGGCACTGGCCGTGCACGAGGTCTCCCGCTCGGGTCCGAACTGTCTGCCTGCTGACTCTCCGCCTCAGGATCTCTGGTTGCATGGCAAGCAAGGGAGTACGTAAACTCGGTATGAGCATATCGAAGCGAAGGCAGAGAGGCTCCGGCCTGGCGGCGTGCCGGCAGGGCAGGAGGACACCAACTGTAGGCAATAAGAAAGCTGCGGCCGAGTATGGAACTGGTCGTCCTGGGTCTGATCGTTGTTTTCATCTACGCCTTCATCCGGGTGCTGGCGTCCTTCAACACCTGGATGACCGGCACGCGATACCGTGCCTATCGCCAGCTTGCTCATCGACTTGGAGGCCGCTACGAGAGCCGGGGAATGAGCGACCCTCCCACGGTCAGCTTTCAGTACCACGGCACGGCGGTTCGCGTGGGACTGGCTCCGACCATTCCCGGTCAGCCAACGAGCCCACGTACTCGGGTCGTCGCGCGGTTTCGGTCGGGAATCCCGTTCCGGCTCGAGCTTGCTCCGGTTTCCCGTCCTGCCCCAACCCAGCCGCCCAAGGGAACACGAACGGTCAAGACGGGTGACCAGGAGTTTGACCGCGCGTTCCTCGTTCAGGCCAACGATGCCGAGATGGCGCGCGATTTCTTGAACCCCCTGATCCGCCATGCCGTCGGCAACCTTCAGCGGCTGGTACACGCCGGCGGAATGCTGGTGTCCATCAACCCGGAACGGCTCCTGGTCCAGATTGACCGCAATCTCGGTCAGAGCACCGAAGCTCTTGGCCAGGCGGTCAACGAGTCACTGGCGATCCATGACGGTCTGCAACTCGGCGTCAGCCGGCGCATGAGGCAGGGAATCGCGATCGTGGACGATCCCGGAATTGCCGCCGAGGATCTTGGGCCGCCGGTCTGCAAGGTCTGCGGGGAGGTCATCGACGGCGGACCCATTGTCATCTGCTCCAGTTGCCGCACTCCCCATCACGGGGATTGCTGGGAATACGTCGGGGCTTGCTCGATCTACGGCTGCGGCTGCAAGCTGGGAGAGCCGATCGTCGGATCGAGAGCCTGATCCGAGACCGGTCGCCGCAGCCGCCGCCGTCCACGACCAGATCGTCGACCAAGAAATCCTCCGCAAATTGCTCGGACGGCCTGGCGCAGGCCCCGTGAATCAAGACCGGCAAGGGTTGCCGGATCCAATACCTTTATGTTGTATATTGTAGGCAGGCTGCCGCCCTTCGTCCCCCAGCGGACCACCTCTTCCACCTGATTTCCCAACAGTTTCCGGTTTGATAAAGTTAAAGAAGGCTTGGCTGCCTGGCGGGTGATTCGTGCGGCGATTGCCACGGAGTCAACCCATGAGATGGAAGCAACGGGAGAGCATGGGATGTCGAGATTCGTGAAGCTGGCGACTCTTGGAGAGCTTCCGGTTGGGGCAGCCAAGGAAGTCGAGTTCGAGGGCCGAGTTTATGGCCTGTTCAATGTGAATGGAGAGATCTTGGCGATCGACGCAATCTGCCCGCACCAGGGAGGACCGCTCGTCGATGGCTCGCTGGAGGGGACGATGGTGACCTGCCCATGGCATGGCTGGCAATTCGACATCAAGACCGGAAAGACACCACTGGGACCGAAGATCAAGCAAGCGGTTTTCGCGGTGAAGATCGAAGGACAGGAAGTGCTCGTTGCCGTTCCCTGAGACCCGCTGCCCGTCGCCTTCGCCCCGCACGTGAATGACAAGATTCCCTGGCTTCCGCCTGGCCGTCGTACCGTCTGTTCCAGCCTCTCTCAACCTCGATCGTCGTGACCGTGTTCCGTGATTCGATACCGCCCCTTTCGCAATTCCGATCCGTTGGCCCTGGTCGGGCTCTGGAACCAGTCGGTTCCCGACCGCGGGGCCGTGCGCCCGCTCCGAGTGCACGAGCTGGACAGACATGCTTTCGGTACGGTCTGCTTCGATCGGGCCGGGCTGATCGTGGCCGAGCGCGACGGCCGGATTCTCGGCTATGTCCACGCGGGATTCGGGCCCGACCTCCCGGTCGAGTCCTCGGCCCCGTTTTCCTTCGATCCATCGCTGGGGACAATCGCCATGCTCGTCGTCGATCATGACGTCGCTGACCCGGAGCTTGCACGCAGACTGATCCTCGAGGCCGAACGTTACTTGCGCTCACGCGGGGCGAGCGTTCTCTACGCCGGCGGGCAATTCCCGTTGAATCCCTTCTACTGGGGTCTTTACGGCGGCTCCGAGGGCTCGGGTGTCCTGTCAGGCCACTCGGGTTTTTTCCAGACCTTGACGGCGATGGGCTACGAGCCGGTCAGCACGACCGTGTTTCTCGAGTTCGATCTCGCCAGCCCGGAACCACGCGATGCGCGAACCGTCCTGACTCGCCGCCAGACCCGGCTTGTGATCGAGGAAGACGCATTACCGATCCACTGGTGGGAGAACCAGTCCCTGAGCGAGTTCCATCTGACCCGTTTTCGTCTGCTGGCCCGATCCGACGGAACCGAGCTGGCCCGGGCCACCACCTGGGACATGACCTGGTTCGGCCGCGGCGACGGACGGACCCGCATCGGTCTGAGCGGCGTCGAGGTATCCTCATCCCATCGCCGCAAAGGCTATGGCCGGTATCTGGTCTCCGAAGTGATCCGGTGGGCACGAGAGCGCGCCTGGGCCCTCGTCGAGGTGCAAACCCTGGCGACTAACCAACCGGCCCTTGCCCTTTACCAGACGCTCGGCTTCGTGCCCATCGACCAGTCCACCGTCTATCGTCTGCCCGCCGGGTTGCTCGACCGCTTCGCCTCCGCTTGACAGTCTGCGAAGCGTTCTCCTGATTCTTGCACAGCTTGCTCTTGCACGTGGGAGCCGTTCTGGTATCCACTTTTTGATACTAGCCCGGGCCAGTCGGTGGGGCTAAAACGATCCGGCTGGTCGAACCAAGCGCAAGTCTTTCTGGAAAAACCGGCGCGCTCTGCTGGTGGGGTTGACAACCGATCGCAAGGGGACGAGACCAGTCATGGCACGACGCACGCTCAACCGACATGAACTACGCGCAGCGGCAGAAGCGGCCGAGGCGCTTGGCTTGAACACGCCAGCCGATTCCGGTGCTCGGAGGTCCGCGCGCGATCGTTCGGAGCCGCCGCCGCTACGGTCCAAACCCGTGGCCGGTCCCCGGATGCGGATGGTCTGGGCCGTTTGCGATATGGGAGGGCGAACCGTCGCTACTTTTGAATACTCGCAGAAGGCCGAGGCCGAGGCCCACATCACTGCACTCAAGGCGCGAGGACAAGGATCCCACTTCCTTCGTTCCGTGAAGGAACCCATGGCCTCCAGCGGCGAAGATCGGCGCTCTTGACCGCGCCACCCTCGCGTTTCCGCCAGCGGCTCAACGGTCGCCAGCAATCTGGTTGCGCTCGCGCCGGGTTCGACCAAGGGCTGAACCGACGTGGCGGGTTGCCCATCGCGCGACGAACCAATCATAGAGCGGAGGACACCACTCCGCGACCTTCAGGCCGGCCCAGGCCGTCCAGCTCGGGACCAGAAACGTCCCTCGTCCATCGAGTCCGCGGAGGATTGCACGCACCACTCGGACCGTGGGCTCGCCGGTCGGGATCCCTCCCTGACCGCCCCCTACCCCGAGCGCTGTGCTGGTAAATTCGCTCGCTGTACGCCCGGGACAGGCCGCCCAGATCCGGACCCCAGTTTCTCGCAATTCATACTTCAAGCTCTTGACTAGCCCGTTCACGGCATGTTTGCTTGCGACATAGACCGCTGAATAGGGGATTCCCACAAAGCCAAGGACTGAGAAAATCTGGAGAATCTGGCCCGAGTGTCGAGCACGCATATACCGTGAGGCTTTCTGGCTGAGGTCATCAGTGCCATCACGTTGAGCTCGATGATCTGACGGATTGCGTGTGGATCTTGATCGGCGAATTCGGCGTAGTTGCCCGCACCCGCGTTGGTTGATCAACAAGTCGAGCCCGCCCGGCAGGTCGATGGCCTGCTGCCAGAGTTGCTCGCGGAAGCCGGTGTCGATGAGATTGCCGGCAAGTACGTGGACGCGGCCGGGCGGCAGCTCGGCGGCCAGTTGCTCGAGTCGGTCAAGACGCCTGGCCGTCGCCAGCACGGTGACACCCCGATCTTGAACCAATTGCCGGACCATTTCCCGTCCCAAACCCGACGATGCTCCGGTGACGAGTGCATGGGCAATCCGTGGCATCGCGGAATGATCCTCCTGCAATTCATGGAACGGGAAGCCCGGCGCCTGGTCCGGCGCGGCAGGAATACGCGAACCCCATTGCCAGGTGAGGTCTCCAATCCTGGGGACCTTACCACGCCTTCAGGCTTGTGTCACCGTGTCGACCCGGTCAACAGAGTCGAGGAACCTGGAAACGTGGCACAGCGGGTTGTTTTGCCTGCAATCAGGGTCTAGACTAGAACCGAATCGACATACCGGCAGTCTTGATCAGCAATGCACTTGAAGCGGAAAACGAGGAGCACCGTGGCCGCCATCGACGATCGCCAGGCTCAGATCACTGCGAGACCGACAACCGGAGCCGACGTTCTGGTCGAATCGCTGGTACGGCACGGAGTCGAGGTCATCTTTGCCTACCCCGGCGGGGCCAGCATGCCAATGCACCAGGCCCTGACACGATTCCGGGACCGGATCCGGACCATCTTGCCGCGGCACGAGCAAGGCGGGATCTTCGCGGCCGAAGGATACGCGCGAGTCACGGGAAAGCCCGGCGTGGTCATGGCCACCTCCGGGCCCGGCGCGCTCAATCTGGTCACCGGGCTGGCGGACGCTAAACTTGACTCGATTCCCCTGGTCGCGATCACGGGGCAAGTTCCCAGCCACGTCATTGGCACTGATGCCTTTCAGGAAACGCCAATGACCGAAGTCAGCCGCGCGATCACCAAGCATCACTACCTGGTGCAAAGTGCCCGGGACATCGCACGGGTGATGAAGGAAGCATTTCATATCGCCAATACCGGCCGGCCCGGCCCGGTGCTGGTCGATATCCCCAAGGACATTCAGAACATCGTGGTACCCCACCCGGATTACGATGTGGCGATGGACCTGCCCGGGTACCGGCTGCCGCCGCCGCCGGCGCCGGAGACGATCCGCGAGGTCGTCTCGGCCATCGCGGGCTGCCAGCGGCCCATCATCTACTGCGGAGGGGGAGTACTGGCCTCGAATGCCCATGAAGAGCTGCGCGAGTTCGCCACCAAGACGGGCATTCCCGTGGCGATGACCGTGCACGGCCTGGGGTCGATTCCCAGCGATCATTACCTTTCGCTCAACATGCTGGGCATGCACGGCACCATCTACGCCAACTACGCCGTGAACGATGCGGACCTCCTGCTGGCCCTGGGAGTCCGCTTCGATGACCGCGTCACCGGAAAGCTCACCGAGTTCGCCAAGCACGGACGCATCGTCCACGTGGAGATCGACGCTTCGGAGATCAACAAGAACAAGTACGCTCATATCCCCGTTCACGCCGACGTCAGGGCGTTTCTCGAGGCGATCAACCCGCTGGTCGGGCCCGGCAACTGGCGCGCCTGGCACCAGCAGATCGACGAGTGGCGGACTGCCGAGCCGATGACCTACGACCAGCGGGACGACGTGATCCTTCCCCAGTATGTGCTCGAGCAGTTCTCGAAGCTGACCAAGGGCGAATTCCTCATGTCCACCGGTGTCGGGCAGCACCAGATGTGGGCCGCGCAGTGGACTGGGTTCAAGCATCCTCGCACCTGGATCACCTCGGGGGGCTTGGGGTCGATGGGTTACGGTCTGCCGGCCGCCATGGGCGCTCAGGCGGCGTTCCCCGAAGCCTTGGTGGTTGACATCGACGGCGATGGCAGCTTCCTCATGAATATCCAGGAGCTGGCCACGGTTTACTGCGAGAAGCTACCGGTCAAGGTCATCATCCTGAACAACCAGCATCTGGGCATGGTCGTTCAATGGGAGGATCGGTTCCACGCCGGCAATCGGGCTCATACCTACTTGGGACCAGTGCACCTCCCCGAAGCCATCGGCCAGGGAGAGGGAGAAGTCCCCGACTACATTTACCCCGACTTCGTCGAGATATCCCGGGGCTTCGGCATCGCAGCCCGCCAGATCCGTGAAAAGTCGGAGGTATTGGGCGCTCTGGAGGAGATGATCGCTCACCCCGGTCCTTTCGTCCTGGATGTGCTGATTCCCTACCAGGAGCACGTTCTGCCCATGATCCCCTCGGGTGGAACGGTGCGAGACATCATCAAGAGCTGACCGCCGGCGACCCGCGCATCCTGGCGACGCCAGGTTGGTCTTGTCCCGCCGAGCGGTTCCGACTAAACCTTTAGGAGATCAGGCCGGTGATTGACCGGAGCTGGTTTCGACCGGCTGCCACGATGGCCCGCTTCCTCAGAGCTCTCCGCGCCTTGGTGGGCCTCTTTCGCAATCAAACCCGGGGTTCGAGAGCTCATCCGCTAATCGAGGCATTTTCCAGTCATGGCAATTGGAAATCACATTCCGACACTGACCGCTGAGGAGGCTGCCGAGCTGATCCCCCACGGAGCGATGGTGGGAGTGAGCGGGTTCACGCCGGCCGGAGCCCCCAAGGCGGTGCCAAGGGCCCTCGCCAAGCGGGCGCGGGCTTTGCATGCGGCGGGGAATCCTTTTCAGGTCCGGGTGCTCAGCGGGGCTTCGACCGGTGTTGCCTGTGACGACGAGCTCGGCCTGGCCGAGGCGATCAGTTGGCGGGCTCCTTACATGACCTCCGGTCCCCTGCGGAAACTCGCCAACACCGGCCGGCTCGACTTCGTGGACATGCACCTCTCGCACGTGTCCCAGATGATCATGGAGGGATTCCTGGGCCGGATGGACTTCGCGGTCATCGAGGCCACCGACATCACAGCCGATGGTCGGGTCTACTTGACGACCGGGATCGGCAACTCGCCCACGTTTCTGCTCAAGGCTGAGAAGGTCATCATCGAGCTCAATGCCTATCACTTACCGCGGATCCGCGAGCTGGCCGATATCATCGTCCTGCCCCCACCTCCGAATCGTCATCCGATCCAGATCCGCGATCCGCTCGATCGGATCGGCAGGCGGTACGCCGAGGTCGATCCGGCCAGGGTGGTGGGGGTTGTTCACACGAACGAACCGGACGGAGGACGAGTCTTCAGCGCGCCCGACAAGGTCAGTCGCAGGATCGCCGGCCACGTCTCGCAGTTCTTGCTCGACGAGATGGCCGCGGGGCGAATCCCTGCCCAGTTCCTGCCGTTGCAAAGTGGCGTGGGCAGCGTATGCAACGCCGTCCTGGGCGATCTCGCCGCCAACGAGGACTTTCCGCAATTCAAGGTTTATACCGAAGTACTTCAGGACTCGGCGCTCGAGCTGATCGCCGCGGGCTACGTGACCGCGGCGAGCACTTGTTCGTTGACACTGTCCAACGAGAAGCTGAAGTTCCTCTACGACTACTTCGACGAGTTCGAAGATCGAATCGTTCTGCGGCCACAGGAGATCTCAAATAACCCCGGGATCGCCCGCCGACTGGGCGTCATTGCCACCAACACGGCGATCGAGGTCGATATCTACGGCCATGCCAATTCGACCCACTTCTACGGCACCCAGCTCATGAACGGGCTGGGCGGAAGCGGCGACTTCGAGCGCAACGCCTACCTGTCGATCCTCATGTGCCCCTCGACTGCCAAGGGAGGGAGGATCTCGACTGTCGTCCCGATGTGCTCACACGTTGACCACACCGAACACACGGTCCAGGCCATCGCCACCGAGCACGGGGTGGCCGACCTGCGTGGTCTCTCGCCGATCTCGCGAGCCAGGCGGATCATCGATCAATGCGCCCATCCGGCCTACCGGGACTACCTGCACCACTACCTGGAATCGTCCCCGATGGGGCACATCCGGCATGATCTGCGGCGGTGCTTTGAGCTCTATCATAACTTTTTCGAGCACGGCGCCATGCTGCCGGATCTGGACCGGTCCCAGTTCGAGCTCCTGGAAGCCGCGACCACCTGAGCGGTCGGCTGCAGCGCAACTTTGGCTCACTGACTCAGCACTTTCAGGTTCCAGCAAGCCGACCTGCGGTTGGACTGGGTGGAATGGGAAACGGGACATGACGGCTGCCGATGATTCGGCTTTGAGCCT
>JAFAHT010000440.1 GCA_019237095.1 Planctomycetaceae bacterium | reverse complement strand
TGAAGGCTCTCTGCTGGAGGCCCTGCTCGAAATCGCGGACAGCTCGATGACCTATCGCCGGCGCTATCTCAGCATGATCCAGGCTGCCCCCGTCCTGGACCTGCTGCTGGCCGATGAGACCAACCCGCGCTCGCTGGCCTACCAGCTGGCCGCGTTGGGCGAGGGCATCGATCGCCTGCCGCGCGATCCGGCGCTGCCGGGCCGCAGCACCGAGCAGCGCCTGGTTCTGACCAACCTCACCGATTTGCGGCTGGCCGATCTCGATGCCCTGGCCCGTGCCGATCAATCCGGCCGCCGTACAGGGCTGGTGGCTCTTCTCTCCAAGCTCGAAGCCGACCTGCCCGTTCTTTCCGAAGTCATCGCCGCCAGTTATTTCAGCCACCTGCAAACTTCTCGGCACCTGGGCAGCCAGGATCCCGAGTGACCGACCTTCGGCTCTCGCGAATTGTGGTGAAAGCAAGCACGAGACGTACGATGCTGTATAAATCGATCCATACAACGATTTATGACTATGTCGAGCCGGTCTCGCTCTGCCACAATGTACTCCACCTTACCGCGCGGAGTGGGTCATGGCAGACGCGGCGGTCGAGCGAGCTGCGGATCAGTCCACCGCCGTCGGTGATGACCGAGCGGATCGATTTCTTCGGCAACACGGCAACCTTCGCCACCATCGAGGAACCGCACCGCGAGCTCAGTGTGACCGCTGTCAACGTTGCCGAGATCGCGCCAGTCTCTGCTCCCATGAACGAGCTGACACCCCCCTGGGAAGTCGTGCGCGAACAGTTGCGCACCGATGTCGATGTCCTGGCCGCCAGCCAGTTGGTCTTCGACTCGCCCTATGTTGCCACGGGTGATCGATTCGCCGCCTATGCCGCGCCGTCGTTCCCACTGGGCCGCCCGATCCTGGAAGCGGTCCTTGACCTGACGGCACGGATCCACGCCGACTTCCGCTATGACCCGAGCGCGACGACGATCGCCACTCCGATCGAGGAGGTTCTCGAGCAGCGCCACGGCGTCTGCCAGGACTTCGCCCACCTCCAGATCGGCTGCCTGCGCTCGCTTGGCCTGGCCGCGCGGTACGTCAGCGGCTACCTCGTGAACACGCCTCCTTCCGGCCGCCCGCGCCTCGTCGGCGCCGAGGCCTCTCATGCCTGGGTCTCGTTCTTTTGCCCCGGCTTCGGCTGGATCGACCTTGACCCGACGAACAACCAGATCCCCTACGACCACCACATCGTCCTGGCCTGGGGCCGCGACTACGACGACGTCAGCCCCATCAAAGGCGTCATCCTCGGCGGCGGCAAGCACACGGTGAAGGTGACGGTCGATATTGCACCCATTATGAGTGGCGAGACATCGGCGCCGGCTGAGCCCCACGAGGAATCCGCGTTCTCTAAAGAATTCTCGTCCCAAGGCAGCTACAAACATCTCGGGGCGGAAGATGAACGGATATGATGGGCCCCGCATTTCGAGGAATCGGCCTTTTGAGGGATTCGTCAGGACGACAGGCACACGACTGCTTTCCGAGCAGCGCGGAGCCATCAATTGTCTCGCCGGGCATCGTTTCCGCTATGCCAGGGCGTATCCGGTATGCCGCCGGAGCTCGAGCGGCCGGAAGGCGAGGACGATGCTCTCTTTGGGAACTCCAGCAGCGACAAGTTCTCTGGCAATGCCGTGCTCCAGTCCATCGCGCTGGATCCAGAATTTTCCGTCCACGAGGTCCACGTGGACCAGACATCCGTGGACGCGCTTGCCTGTATCCCATCCGGTGTTCACGAGCAAGTACCGGTCGCGCACTCGATCGAATACGGCCTCGGTCTGAATCTCACCGTAAGCATACGGGATCTTCGTATACTCCAGCAGGATCGACTCGATGATCTGGCGATAACGATCAAGCGTCAGGGAATCCATCGAGTGATAATCTCCGTCTGAGGGTCGAAGCCCAGAACACGAATGGACTGATCAAGGCGAGCCGCGGCATGAACGTCCACGACGGCCCTGCGCTCGATGGCATACGCCGCGAGCTCGGGATCGGCGGTGTGCAGCCGGCCGAATCCGCCCGTCCACCACTGGCTCCTCGCGTTGACGTCCGCACCGGCGACTAGATCGCAGGCAGGGGAGGGAGTGGCGGTGTGGTGGTCGGGCCGCTTCTTCGTCTTGCGGACGCGGCGTGGGAACAACAAAAAAGTCCCCCTGGCGCGCAGGGTGCACCGCGGGGCCGCCTTGGCGAGATCTCTCCGACCCCTTGCGAGCCGGGGTAAGTCCATAGCTCAATTTTCCAACACCCGAAATATATGGGTCAAGAGGGTGATGGACTCGGGGGCAATTGCGAGTCATGCTGGTGGAAAAACCGGCAATGTGGGACGATATTTGTTTCCAGATTCGCGACTTCGATGCGGAGTGACAACCGTGACGACCGAAGAGAGCTCGCCCGTGCCGCAGGCCCCCGTCCTGTGTGATTTCTGCGGACGGAATAGCGCCGAGGCCGGTCCAATGATCGAGGGAAGGGCACTGGTTCCCATGGCCATGGGCCGGCCGATTGCGCACATATGCGCCCATTGCGTCGGGATGTGTGAAAGCCTCTTCGAGCTGCATGAGCGGAAGAATTCGAGGCTCGAGAAACTGCCGACGCCCCGCGAGCTCGTGGCCCATCTCAACGAGTACATCATCGGCCAGGAGCGCGTGAAGAAGACGCTGGCCGTCGCGGTCGTCAATCACTACAAGCGCGTGCTCGGCGGCGAGATCACCGAACCTGCGCTCGAGGACGTCGAGGTTTCCAAGAGCAATGTTCTCTTGATCGGCCCGACCGGCTGCGGCAAGACGGCCCTGGCCCAGACCATGGCCCGCCGGCTGCACGTTCCGTTCGCCATCGGCGACGCCACCACCTTGACCGAGGCCGGCTACGTGGGCGAGGACGTCGAGAACCTGATCCTCAAGCTCGTGATGGCGGCCGACTACAACATCCCCGCCGCCGAGAAGGGCATCATTTACATCGATGAACTCGACAAGATCGGCAAGACCAGCCAGAACGTCTCGATCACCCGCGACGTCTCGGGCGAGGGAGTGCAGCAGGCCTTGCTCAAGCTGCTCGAGGGCACGATCGCCAACGTGCCACCGCAGGGGGGGCGAAAGCATCCGGAGCAGCAGTATCTCCAGGTCAACACCACCGACATCCTCTTCATCTGCGGCGGCACCTTCGTCGGCCTCGAGGAGATCGTCGGCAAGCGCCTGGGACGCAAGATGATCGGCTTCGGCCGCGGCGATGAGCGCGCTCACGACCGCGAGCTCGAGCGCAACGAGCTGGTGGCGCAGGTCACCCCCGAGGACCTCGAGCGGTACGGGATGATCCCCGAGCTGATCGGCCGGCTGCCCGTCATCGCCACGCTCAACCAGCTCTCCGAGGAAGACCTGGCACAGATCCTGACCGAGCCCAAGGACGCCCTCACCAAGCAGTACGAGGTGCTCTTCCACTACGACGGTGCCAAGTTGAAATTCAACGACTCCGCGATCCGAGAGATTGCGAAACGAGCCAAGGCGCGAGGAACCGGAGCACGAGCGCTGCGGTCGATCATGGAAAGCCTGATGCTCGACATCATGTACGATCTTCCCGAGCGTCAGCCAGGCCAGACCTACACGATCACCGAACAGGTCGTCCGCGGCGAGACGTCGCTGTTCGGCCCCGAGGCAGCGTGACGCCGGAATAGCCCCTTTCCCGCGAAGGTCGGTTCACTTCATGGGGCAGGTGGATTGCACTCAGCCTGGCCTGAAGAGCACGACTCCTCGCGGCGAGACCGGCACCGCCAAGGCCAGCACGCCCCCAGAAAGACGCCGACAATCCCCTTGGGCCGGCAAACTTGCCTTGCGACCCCCTCCGCGCCTACACTTCTTCGACAGGGGGACGTTGATGTCGAGGAACCATGCCATGGTCGCAAGCACAATCGATTGGGACGAACTTTGGACCGAGCCGGTCTCTGATATGGGAGGCGAAACCCTCCAGGCCGCGGGCACAGCCCTGGCCAACGATCAGGATGATCTGGCACTCTTGGACGCCTATTCCCAGGCCGTCGTCGGCGCTGCCGAGCGGGTGGGGCCCTCGGTGGTTCACATCGAGGCGAGTTATTCGAAATCGGGACGGGGCCGATCCAGTCAGGGCGGCGGCTCCGGGTTCGTGTTCACCTCGAGCGGGTACATCCTGACCAACAGCCACGTGGTGCACGGGGCCAACCAGCTCGACGTGACCTTGGCCGACGGCAACCAGCACCGGGCGGACCGGATCGGCGACGACCCCGAGACCGACCTGGCCGTGATCCGCGTGCACGCGAACGATCTCGTCCCGGCCACGCTGGGCGACTCGAAGAAGGTGCGCGTGGGGCAGCTCGCGCTGGCGATTGGCCATCCTTACGGGTTCCAGAGCTCGGTGACCGCCGGTGTTGTCAGTGCCCTGGGCCGATCGCTCCGCGCCGGGTCGGGCCGGCTCATTGACGACGTGCTCCAGACCGACGCGGCCCTGAACCCGGGCAACTCGGGCGGTCCGCTCGTCGATTCCCGCGGCAATGTTATCGGCGTCAACACGGCCATGATTCTGCCGGCCCAGGGGATCTGCTTCGCGATCGCGATCAACACGGCCAAGTTTGTCGCCGGCCGCTTGATCCGCGATGGCCGTGTGCGGCGCGCCCGCATTGGCATCGCCGTCCAGACCGTGCCCTTGCCCGCAGGTCTGGTGGACCGGAAAGGTTCCGAGCGCCGCGGCGGTGTGCTGGTGGTCGGTCTCGATCCGGGCGGACCCGCGGAGCGGGCAGGACTCGAGGAGGGCGACCTGATCCTCGGCCTTGACGGACATCCTGTCGGCGGCATCGATGACCTGCACCGGCTGCTCACCGAGGAGCGCGTGGGAATCAAGGTCCCGATGCGGATCCTCCGGCGGCCCGAGATTTTGACGCTTCCGATCGTACCGGCCGAGTCGGCTTCGCAGGAGCCATGAGGTGTCTTGACGGAGAGGGGCGCTTTGAGAGTTCTCGCTGATCTCCACCGGGTAGTGCAGGCCATTCCTACAACAACACGCTCCGGCCCTCGCGGGCCGATTGCTTCTCGGCAAGCACCAGCCGGATCGTGTCGCGCGCTTGCTCGGGAGTGATGATCGGCTCGACTATCTCGCCGGCCACCGCCCGGGCGAAATGCTCGATCTCGCGCGAGTAGCCGTCGCCCGGGGGAATATCCAGCGGCGGCGGCGGGCCTTCGGCCGGAAGAACTCGGAACGCCGGGGTACTGCTCGAGTTGAACAGGATCGTCGCCCGCTCGAGAACGACCACGAAGCTCATCTCGAAGCCGAACGCGGGAGCCATCCGCCAGGTGCTCTCGGCGACCACGGCCGGCCCGTCGTCGTAGTGGTAGTGGGTCGAGATGTAAGTCTGCGGCCCGTCGGCCACGCTGCTTACCGTGGCAGGAAGGCCGAAGACATGATGGATATAGTCGGTATCGTGAATGTGCAGGTCGAGCGGCTGCCCTCCACTGCGCTTTTCGTCGGCGAACCAGCTATCGGGGCTCCAGGCGGGCATGGCCGTGTAGCGGCGGAACGACGCGGCAATCGTCCGGCCAAGAAGGCCGCCCCGGATGAGCTGACGGGTCACGACGTACTCGGGCCAGAACCGGATGCAGTGGCCGATCTGGAGCACCCGAGCGGCGCTGCGGGCTGCCGCGGCCATGCGATCACAGTCCGCCACGTCGAGCGCCATCGGTTTCTCGCAGAGCACGTGCACGCCGGCCTCGAGCGCCTTGACCGTGGTGTCCGGGTGCAGGTACGTCGGCAGGGTGATGGAGAGTGCATCGACCGATCTGGCCGCAAGCAGCTCGCCCAGGTCGGAATGGACGCTGACATCCTTCAGGTCGATGTGATCGGCCGCGCCTTCCACGTTTCCCTTGGAGGGTTCACCCGCGGCGGCCAGCACCTTGGGGTTGGCCTCGCAGATCGCTGTGATCGTGGTGTCGGGGATCGCTTTCCAGCAGCGATAGTGCATACGTCCCATGAAACCCAGCCCGACAATCCCCACGTGAATCATGGCGAACGTCTTTCTTGACGGCACGACCCGGTGTGTCCGGGACACGGGGCCCTGGCGGCATTCAGTAGCGGCTCGCGGCACGACACGGCCCCGGGCAAGCGCAGGTCTAACCACTGCGCGATTCGCCTACCAGCAAGCCCGCGCCCGCAGTCGGATTCTCGTCGCTCTTGCTCGCCGGGGCCGATGGTTGCTTTGTCGTTTTCGGAGTTTGCACCATTCCCGCCAGTCCCAGAACGACTGGGATTCCGAGAGATGCCACCAGAAGGCGCCGGATCATCGTTGGACTCCTTGACGGTCGAGCCGGCAGCCGACGAGTTTGACCGACTTGCGAGTGGAACGGTTGTGGAATCATTATAGACAACCTGGCCCGGATCATGCATCGCTTCCCGCGTCGTCCGGGTGCCAGGACCAAAAAACAGGAATAAGGGGGGCATCGGGGAGATGCGACGATGCGTGCCATGCTTATCAACGACCTCGGGCCGGTGGGCGAGAGCTCCGCGCCGCTCGTATCGGCGGACTGGCCCGACCCGACGCCGGCCGGCGGCGAAATCCTGATCCGGGTGAGCGTCTGCGGCGTCTGTCACACCGAACTGGACGAGGTCGAAGGGCGGATGCCGCCGCCGAGGCTGCCGGTCATCCCCGGCCATCAGGTCATCGGACGGGTCGAAGCCTTGGGCGAAGGGGCCGACTCATTCCGGCGCGGCGACCGCGTGGGGGTGGCCTGGATTTATTCAGCGTGCGAGCACTGCGGCTTCTGCCGGAGGGGGGAGGAGAACCTCTGCGAGAGGTTCCGGGCCACGGGCCGCGATGCCCACGGCGGTTACGCCGAGTTGATGACCGTGCCCCAGGCGTTCGCGCACGCGATCCCGGGCTCCCTCGCCGACGCAGAGGCCGCGCCCCTGATGTGCGCGGGGGCGATCGGGTTCCGCTCCCTCCGCCTGGCCAGGCTGGAGAATGGGCAGGCCTTGGGCCTCACCGGCTTCGGGGCCTCGGCGCACCTGGTGCTGAAGCTGGTCCGGCACCGCTTCCCCGGGACACCGGTCTTCGTGTTCGCTCGCTCCGCCGCGGAGCGTGCCTTCGCCCGCGAACTCGGGGCGGCCTGGGCCGGCGAGACGGGCGAGCGGGCCCCGCGGCGGCTGGACGCGATCATCGACACGACTCCGGCCTGGACGCCGGTCGTCGAGGCGCTCGAAAACCTGGAGCGGGGCGGGCGTCTGGTCATCAACGCGATCCGCAAGGAGGATGTCGACAAGAACGCCCTGATGGCGCTCGACTACCCCGCTCACCTCTGGCTGGAGAAGGAGATCAAGAGCGTCGCCAACGTCACCCGGTCCGACGTGCGCGAGTTCCTCCGCCTGGCGTCCGAGATCCCTCTCAAGCCCGAGGTCCGGGAATACGAACTGGCGGAGGCGAACCGGGCTTTGATCGAGCTGAAGAAAGGTGAGATCCGGGGGGCGAAGGTCCTGCGGGTGTTTTGATGACGCAACCTGGTCGGCGGCGCGAGCGGTGCGGAACGTCTGGGAACCGTTGGTGGCGAGCGAGATTCCGCCGCTCATGGAGCGACTCCTCGCTGATCTCCACCGCCGTCGCCTGGGTGTCGTGAAAGACGTAGTGTAGCTTCCACTCGCCATCCATAAAGTCAGAACCTGGAGAATCGGTAGATCGCGAGCATTCCCCGTTCCGAATTCCGCATTCCGAATTCAGAGCCGTCAGAACCTGGAGAATCGGCAGATCGCGAGCATCTCGAAAAACCTTGTCGCCTTAACAATTCACCCCTTTCACCACAGATTTCTCAATGTCTCCAAACTTAGGATCTCAAATTGCCGATACAAGGACCAGTCTGGGCTCCGTGGTGGGAGTTCGCGAATTGGCGAGCTTTACGTTGACGCTTCAGCGGGGATGGGCTATGGTTCCGGCGCCGGCGAGTCTGGCCGATGATGCCGGTTGGGACCGTTTGCCTTACGGGGCAGGGAGGCCCACGATGGCGATGATCACGGATGCGTCCCTGTCGTTGGAAACCGAGGTCGAGGGCGTTGCTTTCGCGCGTGAAGTTTTACGAATCGAGGCTGAAGCGCTCGGGCGGGTGCGCGAGCGCTTGGGGCCAGCGATCGCCCAGGCGGCGGACCTCATCTATCGCTGCGCCGGCAGCGTGATCGTCACCGGGATGGGCAAGGCGGGGCTGGTCGGCCAGAAGCTAGCCGCGACGCTGGCTTCGACGGGCACCAGGGCCTTCCCGCTGCATCCGGGCGAGGCGATCCACGGCGACCTGGGGCGGATCCGGGCGGACGACGTGGTGATCGCACTGTCGCAGAGCGGCGAGACCGAGGAGGTCTTGCGGCTGGTGCCGGCATTAAGGCGGCTGGGCGCCCGCCTGATGGCGATCACCGAGCGCACGACCAGCTCGCTGGGCCGGGCGGCCGATCTGTGCATCGCGCTGGGGCCGATCGAGGAGGCCTGTCCGCTGGGTCTAGCCCCCTCCGCAAGCACGACGGCGCTCATGGCCGTGGGCGATGCGCTGGCCCTGCTGGTGAGCCGGATGCGCGACTTTTCGCCCGAGGATTTCGCGCTCTACCATCCCGGCGGCAGCCTGGGCCGGAAACTGACCCGGGTCGAGGACGTGATGCGCACCGGCCGGCAGCTCCGCCGGGCCCACGTCGAGGAGACGGTCCGCGAGATCTTCGTGCGGCTGGCCGGCCCGCGCCGGCGCTCGGGCGCGATCCTCATCGAGGACGCCGACACCCACTTGCTGGGTATTTTCACCGACAGCGACCTGGCGCGACTGTTCGAGAAGCGCCGGGAGGCTGAGCTGGACCGCCAGATCGGCGAGATCATGACCATCGACCCGAAACGGGTCCGGGTCGGGGCCTTGCTCAGCGATGCCGTCGAGCTCTTGAAGACGTACAAGATCAGCGAGTTGCCGGTCGTGGATCGCGGTAATCGTCTCGTGGGCCTGATCGACGTGACCGACCTGATCGGCCTGGTCCCGGCCGAGTTTGAGGAGTGATGCGCATGGGCCAACCGCCATCGGCCGATCTGGCCGCCCGGTGCGCGGCGATCGAGCTCCTGGCTGTCGATGTCGATGGCGTCTTGACCGACGGTGTCATCGTGGTCGACGACCGGGGTGTGGAATCGAAGCATTTTCACGTCAGGGATGGCCTGGCGTACTCGCTCTGGCACCGCGCGGGCAAGTGCTCGGCCATCCTCTCGGGCCGGTGGGCCGAGGTTGTGGATCGGCGAGCCGCCGAGCTCAAGATTGCCCACGTGGCCCAGGGGTTGGCCGAGAAGGGAGAGCCGCTGCGGGCCCTGCTGGCCGAGCTTGGCCTGGAACTGCGCCAGGTTTGCTTCGTGGGCGACGACCTGGTCGACCTCCCCGTGCTCCGCGCGGTTGGCCTGGCAGCCTGTCCCGCGGATGCCGTCGTTGAGGTCCGTGATTCGGTTCACTTCGTCACCACCGCCGCGGGCGGACGGGGCGCGGTTCGCGAGGTTGTCGAGGTCATTCTCAAGTTGCAGGGGCTCTGGCACGGCCTTTGCGGAGCCTACAGGGTGCCAGCAGTATGATCCGCTCCGACGCCGGGGTGGTCCCCGGACCCGACTGCCGAGAATTCGGTGACGTGCTGATCGATCCGTGATCCGAAATGATGGCTGGCAAGGTTACGGAAGCAGTCTTTTGCTCAGAAAACTCCTCAAGCTGGTGACGATGCTCACCCTCCTGGCGGGGTGCTACCTGGGCTACGTGCGCGCTTTCACGGCGGTCATGTCGCACCTGACCGCCGCTCGCAAGGTCGATGACATCCCCTTCACCCTCAAAGATTCCAAGTCCAAGCAGGAGGCAGTCCTCCGTGCCCGCGAATCGTTCGGCCCGAAGCACTGGACGGCCGACGACAACCTGGAATTACGTTATTACAATACCGAGCGCGGATTCTGGATGTACTCGCAGAAATATGATCGGGTCATGGAGGAGGACGGGGTCCGCTATGATGGTAAACGAATCAAGCTCAGGCCGGCGGCGATCATCTCGCGCGCCAAGGACGGCAGCAGCACCAAGACGGTGACCGCCGAGGAAGCCATCATCGACCTCAATCAGCCTCTCTCGTTCAACGCCAAGCCCGATGCTGAGCCGATCGTCGTCAAGCATGCCCGGCTCGAGCGCAACGTCATGATCCGCGATGACCGCGGAACGCTCAACGATCGAACTGACGACCTGCTCATCGGCCCCCTGACCTGGGTCGAGTTCGACGACAACAAGCTGCAGCTCAACAGCGATTCCGACGTGCTCATCGTCGATCGGGACACGCGAATCACCGGTGTCGGGATGCTGATCAAGCTTCGTCCCAAGTCGGAGTCTGGGCTGCCGGGCGCGCACTCGTCCGGTTTCGAGGGAGCCCAGAGCGCACAGCTCAACCAGAATGTCCACGTCGTTTTCACCGACGTCAGCAAGACGGGAATCTTGCCAGACACGGCGCAGACCAAGCGCGGGGAGCCGGGAAAGGTCGAGGTCGAGGTCCACGTCGATACCCAGCGAGCTCAGAAGAATGGCGCGACCAAGGACCAGGCAAGCCCTGAGCCCGTGCCGCTGGACCTCCGTTGCGACGGTCCGATGCATGTCGCTTTCCCCAAGCCACACCTGCCGGTCAAGGAGGGTCCGCCGGCGCCGCCGGGCCCCACGCTGGTCCACTTTGAACGCAACGTGGTCGTCCGCCGCGGCAAGCTTACCGAGCAGCCCGATCAACTCGACAGCGACAACCTCGACTTGACCTTGGTCCCGGCGGAGAAGACGGCTCCCGGGCCGGGCAAGGCCCCCCCCACGGGCAGCCAGCCGGGCAAGCTCGCCGCCTCCTCCGCGAGGTCCGGCCAGACCCTGGCTGCCGAGGGCGCCGCAAGCAGCAGTAGCGGAGAGCAGAAGGGGATGTTAGGCGACCTGGTCCTTCAGCGCTCGAAAGCCACGGGCCACGCGGTCTGGCTCCGGTCGCCAGCGAAGGGCGTCAGGATTTTTTGCAACGAGCTGCTGCACAAGATCGCCGCGCCCGCGGGCCCGAACCTCACTTACTGGCGCAGCGACCCGACTCGGAAGGTCGTTATCGAGAAATATGACTACGTCGAAGAGCGCCCCCAAGGACCCGACGGACCGGTCGTGCGCAAACCCCAGTCGGTCACTCACATCTGGACGGTCGACGCCACCATGGTGGACAGCGGCAGTGGCATGGAGACCGCGAACCTGTTTGCACACGGCCCCGGCCTGCTGGAAACCCGACCCATTCCAGACAAGATGGACAGCCCGCTCAAGGACGTGCCACCTGATCGGACCGCCGTCTGGCAGGATCTGATGATGCTGAAGAACTTGCTCGGGCCGGACCAGAAGATCGTCCAGAAAGAGCTCGTTCTCAAAGGGTACCCGAAGGTCGTGGACCGGCTTAAGCAACAGTCGCTCGACGCGGTTGACACGATCGTCGTCTGGCTCAAGCCCAAGCCCGCGGAGAGTACCCCGGCAAAGAGTGCGACGGCCAAGGCGACAACCACGGCGACCTCCGCTCAAAAAGGCAAAGGCGATTCCAGCGCGGAGGGCGGCAACTTCCAGATCCAGCGACTGCTCGCCCTGCGCGATGTCCATCTGGTCGCGCCCTCCAAGAACCTGACCGCCCGCGATCGGCTCGATGCCGATTTCAAGGAAGCGCCCAGCTCGACGACCGCCACGCCAACCACCGGCCAGGGAACTTCTCAACCTGCCACGGAGACATCTCCATCCACGGCAGCCGCGGGAGCGGACACGAAGACCGACGAGCCGGAAGTCGCGGCGAAGGAGAAAGAGCCCGAACCCGCAATGGTCGCCCTGGCCAACCGCGTGGAAGCCGACATCCTGATCGACCCCAAGACCGAAACCAAGAGCAGCAAGAAGGACAGCAACGTCAAGACCACGAAGACTTCGTCCGCTTCGTCATCCGGTGATCCGGACTCGAATTACGAGGTTCGCGATCTGCGGCTCTTCGGCACAGTCAGCCTGCATCAGGACCCGGATCCCGGGAAGACGAAAGGAAAGGATGCCTTCGGCGAGACGCTCATCCTGCATAACGAGGGATCGGGACGGGCGATTTTCAATCTCTATCATCAAGATCCGCGTCCGGGCAAATCGGCGCGACCAGCACTCGTGCTGCCGACGCTCAGGTCCCTGGCCAAGGTCATCACCGAAGACATGACCATCGAGGGCGAGGTGATCGGGGTCAATCAGATCACTGATCAAACCTGGGCCTACGGGCCTGGCAAGCTGGTCCAGCTCACGGACCGCGGCCTCCTGTCCGACAAGGCCGAGGGCGAAGAGCCCGAAGCCGCCGACCGCGCCGAGGTCGTCGCCGACGCCAAGTCGTCCTCGAAACCGAAGGACGCGCAAACGATCAAACCGAAGCCCAGGACCCGGGCCGGCAAGGTGCAGACCGAGAAGGTTCCCCTGGTGATCACCTGGAGCGAGAAGATGCTCTTCTACGGCAAGTCGCTCGATCCCGAGAACCGACCGGCCGCCAAGGCCGAGTTCTACAAGAACGTCCGCGCCGAGATGGAAGACGGCCTGCTCTACTGCACCAAGATCATGACCACGTACACCGACCAGCCCATCCCGCTGGCCGAGCTCGGCAAGATGAGCCAGGCCGGTTCGGCCTCCAAGGCGAAGAGAAAGGCCGATCGAGACACGGCAGAGGGCGGCGAAGAGGCCGAGAAGCCGAAGCCTGACCTGACCTTGATCGACCTGGTCGGCAACGCGCTGGCCATCAGCCGGAAGGTCGATCCCGAGAAGCCGATCTTGCTCAGCCAGCAGAAAATCACCAGCGAGCACCTGATCTATGATCGTCGAACCGGAGACTTTCAGAGCCCATGCGCCGGGATGGTCTACCTCTATGAGAAGGCAGACGACCCGGCGAAGCCGAAGAAGCCTGACGGCGAAGCGCCGGTTGCCGAGCGCCGGACGATTCGACCGGTGGCCGGGAAACCCGGCGACAAACCCGGCGGCAAGGCCCCGGTCCTGCCGCTGGTGCTCACCCAGATCAAGTTCACGCGGGAGATGATAGGCCGGTTCGGCACGGGCAAGACGACCGACAAGACGGCAACCCGCTGGGCCGATTTCTTCGGTGACATCGAGTCGGCACGCACGCCGGTTGCCAACGAGCGGACGATCGTCAACTACGATCGGCTTCCCCCCGATACCTACTTCCTCACCTCCCAGACGATGCGCGTGGTCAGCGAGCCGCCGCCGCCGGGATCGCCCGAGAACGCACCCGCGCGAAACTTCCTCAAGGCCTGGGAAAACGCCTATGCCACGACGGATGATACCATGATCCAGGCCGACGTAATCACGTATGATTCGCACAACGACCTGATCTATGCCAACGGGCAGGAGGGCCGTCTCGTCCAGGTGGTGCAGCAAGTGGGCCCGGGCCAGTTGGGATCTCCCATGCGGGCCGACGCCGTGCGGGTCAATCCCAAGACCGGCGCAGCCGACGTGATCGGGCCTCACGTCCTCCAGATGCTCGACAAGAAAACCGGAACCCGGCCGACCCCCGTGGCCCCGCCCGATCCCAATGCCAAGCCGCCCAAACCCCCCAAGAACCCATTCCGCCCACCACCCAACAACGTCGAGCGCAAGGGCTTCACAGGAAAATAGTGGTATGTGCAGGTCCTTTCACGGCCCGGCGTACGTAAGCGTGTCAGTGGACCTCGCCCGGGGCTCCGGCCGCACTGCCTGAAACCGCTCAGGACGGCCCGCGTGCCCCGTACCGCAGGTGCCAGCCCTCGGCGGCCCGAACCGCGGCCAACTCATCCTTGCTGAAACCGTAGCGGGCAAACCAGGGAGTTCCTTGCGAGCGAACCAAGGCATCGACTTCGGTCAGCCGCTGTCGCGCGGTCGTCGCGGCGAACTGGCTGCGCGCACCAGGACCCTGCTGGAGGAAGTACTCCTTCCAGAAGGCACGGCCGCCGAGGATACCCGAGGCTCCGACGCCCAGCGCCAACTCGACCTGCCGGAGATACTCCGGGTAATTGACGCCCGCCGAGAGCAGCACCCAGGGGCGCTCGCTGGCCGCGTCCAGCGCGTACAGGTTGTCCTCGAGCTGCTCTTCGGATTCGTGGCTCAGCGTGCCGGGAAACTCCGACTTGTAAATGTCGCAGAAGCGGCTGAGCTGACGGGCCGACTCGATCACCGTCCGCGCCTTGCGGTCCAGGTAGCTGGCGTCGGTCTTCTTCTCGCCGTTGAAGGGAAACGATACGGTCTCAAGAAGCAGCAAAATATCGAATTTCTTGCACTCGTTGTAAACATGCTCGACAAGCTGGAACTGATGCTCGGCCGAGATCGGCTCGGTGGGCTCGAACTGGGCCAGCAGCTTGACGGCGTCGGCACCCATCCGCTTGATCTTCGCGACGCTCCAGCCCGGTTCGACGGCCGCCATCGGCGCGCCCTTTTGGTTCTTGGGGCTGCTCGTCATCTCGTACCGGACCAGGAGCCCGGTGTCCGGCGGAATGGCTTCCGAGGCGATTGCCGACCAGGCGCCGTAGTAGGCGTCGATCAGCACTCCGGAAGCCGCCGGCGCCAGATTGCGCGCCAGGTCGAGCTTGGCCTCGACGATCTCATCGTAGGTGGGATCGCGATGTTCTCCGGTCGCTTGCAGCGCCTTGGTTGCCATCTCGATCACGGAACTGTTTTGATCCAGGGCCAACATCGTCAGCGTGCCGTCAGGATTGCTGATCCGTTGCAGGCCGCGCAGCTTGCCCGGCGTTAATTCCTTGCCCAGCAGAACCGTGGCACTGAGGCGAACTGCGCTCTCGGCTATGGACATCAGAGAGGCTCTTTTCTTCAAGCGTGAGATCTTGCTTCGAAACCAACGGAGCACATTCTAACGTGAAAGCCGCGCTGCCGGGAGGATTGCGAATCGCCGCAGGGGATCTTATGATAAGGTTCGACTCGATCGGTACCGCGTGACCAAAGCATGGCCTCAGCGGGTCGGGTCCGGACGTTCGAGCTCAAGGTGCGAACGTTTCCCGCAACTGTGTCCGGGTCTGCTCGATCAGGGGCCGGCACCTGGACCGTGATGGCACTGGACCATCTTGATCGCATCCACTCAAACCGCGGACCCGCTGGCGGCGTCCGCCCCGACGAGGGACGGCCACGGTTGACCGCACATCGGAGAGTCTCCAAATCATGGCGACCCCCATTGGCGAATTGCTAGGTGCCGAGGCTGACAGTCTGCTGAAACATGTGTGCAAGACCATTCCCAAGCAGTCGCTGCATCTGCCTGGCCCTGACTTCGTTGACCGCATTTTCGTTCCCAGTGATCGCAATCTCCGGGTTCTCAGCAATCTTCAGCGATTCTTCGGTACCGGCCGCCTTGCGGGAACCGGCTACCTGTCCATCCTGCCTGTCGATCAGGGCATCGAACACTCCGCTGGTGCCAGCTTCGCCAAGAACCCCGCCTACTTCGACCCTGAAAACATTGTCAAGCTCGCGATCGAGGGCGGCTGCAACGCCGTTGCCAGCACCTACGGCGTGCTCGGCATGGTCGCCCGCAAGTACGCCCACAAGATCCCCCTCCTTGTGAAGATCAACCACAACGAGCTCTTGACCTACCCCAACCAGTTCAACCAGGTGCTCTTCGGCACGGTGAAGGAAGCCCATGACATGGGCGCCGCGGCTATCGGCGCGACGATCTATTTCGGATCGGATCAGAGCACCCGCCAAATCGTCGAGGTCTCCGAAGCATTCGCGCATGCTCATGAACTGGGCATGGCGACCGTCCTCTGGTGCTACCTCCGCAACAGTGCATTCAAGAAAGACAAGGACTACCACGTGGCCGCCGACCTGACCGGCCAGGCCAACCACTTGGGTGTCACCATCCAGGCCGACATCATCAAGCAGAAACTGCCGGAGAACAACGGCGGGTTCAAGGCCCTGAATATGGGCGGCTCAAGCTATGGCAAGCTCGACGAGCGGATGTACACTGAGCTTTCCAGCGACCACCCGATCGACCTCACTCGTTACCAGGTCGCCAATTGCTACATGGGCCGTGCGGGCCTGATCAACTCCGGCGGCGCCAGTGGCAAGAATGACCTGGCCGAGGCCGTCAAGACGTCCATCATCAACAAGCGTGCCGGCGGCATGGGCCTGATCTCAGGTCGCAAGGCCTTCCAGCGCCCCATGGCCGAGGGCGTCAAGCTGCTCAACGCCATCCAGGATGTCTACCTCGACGACTCGATCACCGTGGCCTGATCTGACCTGATCCCGGGGTGTCGCCGAGCAGGGCCCTGCGTTCTCGCACAGGCTCTCTCCGGTAGAAATACTTTTCAGAAGTGAACCCTGAAGCGCCGATATAACCCATGTCGGTGGGAAAAACCGATCCGGTCACGGAAGACCGAGCACCCAGCCCCCGAAAGAGCGGTCGCCTCCAGGGATGGATTGGCGGCTGGGGGGCCATAGGGCCAGGGAAAGCCCTGCATTCTTCTTGCCGTTCGGCTCAGGGATGCTCATTATCGAGCCCGGGCGCCTTCCACCTTCAGCGCGTCACGCGCACCAACGCCAATGAGCACGCGGGTTCCGTCCTTAAGCGATCGCTCGTAAAAAAAAAGCTGGTTGATCGGGGTCTTGACCAAGGTTGAGAACTCCTTGATTCCTTGCTGGGACAGGTTACAGCGGAGCTGCGCCTTGCCGTTCTCATCAAGCGGCCGCACCAGGACTGTCTCGGCCTCGTAGCCATTACCCAGGTCGCAGGTCACGGATTGAGTGGCCTCGACTCGCTTGCTTTCCACATGGAGCAATTTGAAACCGTGATCCGGTAGGACCTTGCGCAATTGTGAGTTGACGGAGGCCAGCCGAGGGTCGATCGCGGCCGGATCGTTCGTGGCCAGGATCGCAAAGACGGTCACCTGGCGGGCGGTCTCATCGGCAGAGCTCTTCAGCTTGGGTTGCGCCGGGTCTTGAACCGCGCGTGGGTCATCGACAGTCTGACCAAGACCGACGCCATTGCCCGGGACCCTGGCCAGGACGACGACAAGGCCCAGTACGATCAGCCCGATCCCCATTCTCAACCCGTTCCGTCGACTCCAGGCAGCAGACACGGCACGTCACTCCGTCATTGCAAGGAACGTGCTGGCCGACTCGACGCTGTTGAAGAGGTCGTACCAGGGGTCCTCGCCATTGGACGCCTCGAGCAGGGCGAGGTCGATTTTCTCAACCTTAGGCCCATCCGAGCGAATCAGGAGCACCTGGCCCCATTCAACATCGATCTCGGAATCCAGACTCGGGGCAGTTCGCTGCACCACATCAGGGCTCGTGGAAAACCTGGGAGGCTGCACGTTCTTGTCACTCGTGTTCCAGTACAGATTGACGGCGGGCACCAGCGCAGCCGCCTGGGCCAGCCCGACCAATCCGATGGCGGCAAGGCCGCGCCAGGAACGAGTGATTGGCGATGAGTGCTGGAGTGCGGCATCGCCAACGGATGCGAAGGGATTCTCGGGCCGGGAATCAGGCGTCGTGACCGGTCCAGAGTGGTCGAGACGGGCAGTGACCGACGACCAGAGCCGATCCCACGATTCCGTCGGGGGATCAAGAGGCCGGGTTGCGTCCCACAGGCGGCTGAACCCGGCTGCATGTTCAGCCCAGCGCGCACATGCCTCGCACTCGGCGAGGTGGTGGGCCAGCGCCCGATCGTCTCGATCGTCGCTCGGTAGATTCAGTTCACGCATGGCCTCATCACATCGCATTGTCGGGCTTCCTCTCCGGTTCGGCCGGGCCTTGCACTTGTTGCCCCGAGCGCTTCAGATCCGTGACGCTCGCCGCATGCCTTCGTCTTGATTCACTCCAGGCCTTTCAGCTTTTCCCAATCCAGGTTTTGCTGCAACTTCTCACGCGCAGCGTTGATGCGGCTCATGACGGTGCCGATCGGGATGTCTTGCGTTTCAGCAATCTCTTTGTAACTCAATCCCAGCTCGGCGAACAGAACGAAGGTTGTCCGGATCTTGGGGCTAAGGTGGTCCAGGGCCTTGTCCAGCACCCGGCGAAGATCTTGCTGATGTAAGCCTCGGGCCGGGTCATCATGAAAGGCCGGTTCGGGCAGATCGCTACGGCCATTTCCGATGTTCAGGATGGTACGCCGTATACGGCGGCGTCCCCAATCCAGAGCCGTGTTGCCAACGATTCGCAAGAGCCAGTACCGAAACCCGCTGCGACCGTCAAAATCTCCCAGTCCCAAGAAGGCCTTGATAAGTGCTTCCTGAACCACGTCCAGGGCGTCCTGCTCGTGGCCCAGCAGCCGGTAGGCCACCCGGTAGGCATCTTCCCGGTAGCGTTGAAACAGTTCTTCGCGAGCGACAGCATCCCGCTCCCGCGCGCGTCGAACCAGAATCTCGTCAGGCGTTTGTACGCTGGAGGGAGCGTCGAGCATACGAGCACCTGTGCTCCTAGACGCCGGAAGTCCTCAGTCTATTCGCTTTTTCGGTCGCCGGGGCGCGCCACGCGGTGTCGCAGGAATTCGTTCCTTACATCGGTCCACCACAGAAAGATCGGGATCATCTCTCGCTCGCCGCATCCCTGGGCGCGAACGCGCTGATCGCGGCGGCAACCGCGCGAGCGTTGTTCCCAAAGATCATCGTGATGTGGTTGCCGGCGACCGCCAGGTAACTACCGTACTTCAAGGCCTCGACCGTGGCCATGGCCTGTTCCCGCGGCAGGAACGGCTCTGAGCCGACCGGGCCGTAAGGATCGATCGCGTTGATGAGCAAAACCGGTTGGCGGATGGCAGCGACAATCTGCTCCCAGTCTTCGACCAGGATACCCTCCACCGCCGCCAGGATAGCTTCGGGTTTCACGAGCTGACGAACTCTGCCATCGGGGCCAATCCGCACGTAATTGCGGAAATAGCGCTCGAGCCCTGGCTCCCACCGGTCCCGGAGATAAGGCAACTGCCGCACAGCCGTCAGGTACGCGTCCCACGACGGTACCTCGACCCCCAGGCGTGCAAGCATCGGTTGCAGCAAATCGCGGGTCGCAGGCGTGGCCACGGCGATCGCGGCATCGAGCACGACGATCCGGGGGAATCGCTCGGGGTGGTGCGCGCCCAGGTAGAGCGCCAGCATGCCGCCGAACGAGTGGCCGACCAGCACGACCCGGCGCAGCCCGAGCGCATCGAGCAGACCGACCACGTCCGCGGCGTGCTCGGCCATGGTGTAGTTGGCAGCCGGCGATGCCGGGTCGAAACCGGCTGGGGGCCCATCGCTTTCTCCGCGTCCGCGCAGGTCGACGGTAACCGCCCGGAACCGCGGGCTCAGCCCGGCCCCGATCAGATCCTCGAAGATCGGCGCGGTGGCCGAGAGCCCCGGCAGCAACACCAAAGCCGGCTCGCCGCCGGGATGATCGAGATAATGGATCTTGATTCCGCCCAACTCGACGAAATGGCTGGTCATGGACCACCGTGCCCTTTCTTCAGTTCTGTCTTGTCGATCTTACCCGCGGCGGTCCGGGGCAAGACATCGACCAGGACGATGCGCCTGGGAAGCTTGTACCGCGCCAGCCGCAGGCTACTGAACATGATCAGTTCTTCGGCCTCGACCTTTTTGCCCGGCCGGGAAACGACAAATGCCAGCGGCGCCTCGCCCCACGTGTCGTCCGGCACGCCGATCAGGGCCGCCTCGGCGACGGCCGGATGCGCCGCGAGCACACCCTCGACCTCGGCCGGGTAGATGTTCTCGCCGCCGGAGATGATCACGTCCTTCAATCGCCCGACGATGAAGTGATAGCCCTCGGCGTCGCGCCGGGCAAGGTCGCCCGTGTGCAGCCAGCCGTCCCGGATTGCGTATGCTGTCTCCTCCGGCCGCTTCCAGTAGCCCGCGCAGACGTGCGGCCCGCGAATCAAGAGCTCGCCCACCTCGTCAGGACCACAGGCGCGTCCCTCGCCATCCACGATCTTGACGTCGATATGGAACAGCGGGAAACCCACCGAGCCCGCCTTCCGCCGGACATCCTCATCCGGCAGCCAGAACGTGTTGGGCCCGGCCTCGGTGAGTCCATATCCGCTCTTGAACGTGATCCCGCGCTCCCAGAACCGCTCGTAAACGGCGGGCGGGCACGGCGCGCCTCCGCTGATGGTCAGCTTGAGCCTCGAGAAATCGGCCGACTGCCACCGCGGATGCTGCTGCAAGGCCTGAAACATGGAGGGGACGCCAAAGAAGATCGTCAGCCCGGCTTCGTCGATGAGGTCAAAGACCTGGTCCGGATCGAACCTCCGGCAGACGATCGACGTCCCGCCAATCTGCACCAGGGGCGCAGTGAAGACGTTCAGCCCGCCGGTGTGAAACAAGGGCGCGTTCAGGACGGTCACGTCATCCGGCGTCAGTCCCCAGCTCACGACCGTGTTGATCGCGTTCCAGGTGATATTGCCATGCGTCAGGATGGCCCCCTTGGGCAGCCCGGTCGTCCCCCCCGTGTAGCAGAGGACCCAGGGGTCGTCCCATCCCAGCTCGACCGGCGGTGGGGCCGCATCGCCGAGGCCGTCACGCTCATCATGGCAACGATCGTCCGGAA
>JAFAHT010000210.1 GCA_019237095.1 Planctomycetaceae bacterium | reverse complement strand
GATACGGCCAGAAGCCGATCGTCTTCCTCCTGAACAACGACGGCTACACGATCGAGCGCGTGATCGTGGATCGGCCTTACAACGACATCCAGCCCTGGAAATATCATCGGCTGGTCGAGGTCTTCGGCGGAGGTCTTGCCTTCGATGTTCACACCGAGGGCCAGCTCGAAGCCGCGCTCGCCCAGGCCGCCGGGGCCGACGAGCTTGTCTTCATCGAGATCCATACCGATCGGTTCGACTGCTCGGAATCCCTTCGTCGGGCTGGAGAGGCCATGGCCAGGACGAACAAGCTGGGATGAGGTCTGCTCAATCTTGGTCCTTGACGTCCAGGGACCAACGGATCGACTCCAGGGGAGGTGGATGCACCAGACCGAAGCAAACGTCGGCGCGGCTCCCCGAAACATGCAGTCGGAGAAAACCTCCCGCGACGGTCGTGCCGGACAACTTGATGCCAAGGCCAAGGCGTTCGAGCAGGCTGACGACGGCCTTCAACGGCCGCTCGAGCATGACCGGCAGGGGAACGATGAATCGGGGTCTTCCGGTGATTTCCGCCACCAGCCCGGCGAGTTCGGCATAGCTCAGGTAGGGGCCGACGACGGCATACCGCTCGCCGGGTCGACCCGCCGTGAGGGCCATTCGATGTGCTCGAGCAAGGACCCTCGCATCGACGATCGGTATTCCGCCGCGCGGGAGAAAAACCACGCGAGAGCGAGCGAGCACATGGAGGAGTCGGGTCGACGTCGGCTTCGGGTCGCGTGGTCCGAGAACCATGCCAGGGCACAGGGCGACCGTCGTGAACGGGCCCTGGCTCGCCTGACGCAGAAGGCTTTCGGCCTCGCGCTTGGAGCGCGCGTACGGGGAATCGATGCATTCCAGATTCCAGGGGCTGGTCTCATCGGCCGGGTTTGTGGACGTACCCGCCGCCAGGGTGTGAAGGGTCGAGGTCAGCACGAATCGTTCGACGCGCGCCCGCTTTGCGTCGTCCAGCAAGCCGCGGGTCGCTTCGACATTGATGGCCTGGCTGAGCCCGCCCGCATCCCGTCCCAGGCTGACCCAGCCGGCGGCGTGGATCACGGCTCGCACTCCCGCAACAGCCCGGCGGCGGATCGCCTGATCGCGCACGTCGCCGATGATCCACTCGATTTTCGGGTCGTCCGGGCAAGACGGTGGCTGGCCGCGAACCAGCCCTCGGACGTAGTGGCCGGCTTGCGCGATGTGCCGCGCGATGTGCCCGCCGACGAATCCGGCCGCACCAGTGACGAGCACGGGCCAGTCGTGGGGTTGCGGGTCGAGCGAAGCGTGCGGGTCGTGGATCACCGCGGTGAGATCCTGGGCAGGGTCGGATCCGGCTCCCAGAGGTAGAGGAAGGTCGGCAGCTTGGTGCGATCGAGCCCAGGATAGCTGAACGGGATCGCCTCGCTCAACCGCGGCGGACTGGATGCGATCGCGTAAAGTGAGCGGGCCGGGCTTCCGCACCGGCTGTAGAGCACAACCTCGGCGTCCGTCACTCCGGCCAGGTGCTCAGCCTCTCCGAGGGCATCCTCGATGTAGCCCAGGCGATCGACCAGATGCAGCTTCAGCGCTCGGGACGCGGCGACAACCCGGCCATCGGCAAGCGTACGACGATCCGCGTCGGTCAGCTCCGGCCTGCGTCTTGTGACCCGGTCGAGGAACCGCTGCCGGAAACCGTCGGCCATCTCCTGCAAGAGCTCCCGCGTCTGGGGCTCCAGCGGTTTGGTCACGCTCCCCATGTCAATGAGGGTCCCGGCCTTGATCGGGTCGTCGCTCAGGTTGAGCTGTGCCATGGCGTCTTGCAGGTTGACGTGATTGAAGACAACGCCGATCCCACCTGTGAGCGAGGTCGGGTGTGCCACGATCCGGTCGGCCCCGAGCGCCAGGTAATAGGCCCCCGAGGTGGCCACGTCCATCAGGCAGGCGACCACGGGCCTCCGCGTCGCAGCCTTGAAGCGGTCGAGTTCCTCTGCCAGGATGTCGCAGGCCGTGACCCCTCCCCCGGGGCTATGGATCCGCAGCACGATCGCCGCAACGCGCGAGTCACCGGTCGCGGCCGCGAGCTTCTCACGGAACGCCGCGACCGGATTCTCGCCGGAATCGGAGATCCCTTCTCGGTTCTGGTTCAGGAGCACCCCGTCCACGTCGATCACGGCGAGCCGGGGAGCGAGGTCGGAGCCCCGAGCCGGCCAGATTACCGACGCCACTATCGGACCCGGGTCGATGGCCGTGGGAAGCTTGATGGACATCTCCCCCCGGACGTCCGCCTGGGCGGCCACATTCGCGGCCCCCTGGAAATGGCCCATTACCGGGATCGGATGCTGGCACCCGCTCACAAGCCATAGGGTCAGCGAAAGCACCGGCAGGAGATTCCGGACATTTGGATAAGTTGCCGCCATCCTTGACCCGTTTCGACGCCAGAAGGAATTGTCCTGCCCTGCCCTGGGCAGGTAACATATCGCTCTCTCCTCCTTCTATACTATCGACGGGGCCGGAGCGAAACTTGCTCGCGAACTCGTCAAAACTGGTACAATCGCGCCATGAGCCTTATTCTCGTCCCTGTCTGGCTGCTGCTCCAGGTACAACCTGGAAACGACACGGAACCGGTCCACGCGGGGAATCCGGTCTATGTCGATGCGATCCGATCCGGCTTGCATGCCGACGGTGCGACCATCAGATTTCCCAGCCCGATCTTGAAGGACGGACTCGATGCCAACCAGCAGCATGCGGCGCTGCTCAAGCTCAGCGGGTCGAAAAGGGCCCTGGCGGACCTGCTTCGGGATTCGGTTACGGCGCCGTTCCTCTTGAAGGTGCGCGACCAGAAAATGACGGACGCAACGGTCCGGATCGTTGATCTCTGGTTCGTCGTCCGCGGCGATCTGGCGAGTCTCGACCCGGTCGAGGTGGCAAGTCAAGCCAGAGGCAAGGAGGTCGAGGCTGGGAACATGCGGTTCGCGAGCCGGCTGCTCACCGACGACGAACTGAAACCGCGCGGCAAGTCATCCCATCGCGGTCGAGATCTCTCGCGCTGGTTCGTCCACCTCGAAGGCCGCCTGCTGGACCGGATCGCGGTGGAGGCAACCAACGAGGCGGTCGCGACGCGGACCGAGGAGTCGATAGTGATCGCCGGCCGCACCGACCCGGCGTTCGATTCCGACACGACGCTTGCGAACCAGTGGCGGACACTTGGACAGGACGGTCAGGCAGGATCCTGGCAGCCGTTCCGCGGGGGGTTGAGTTATGCCAAGATCAGCCGCCTGAAGCAGCCCCCGGGGTCCTTGCTGGTCGAATTCCACGGGGCCTTCAGCGAGCCGGAGGCATGGTTCCAGGGTAATCCCATCCTCCGCTCGAAATTCGCACCGATCGCCCAGGATCAGATTCGAAAGCTGCGCCGCGAGCTGCTCAAGAACGGGCCGAACTCCGCTCCACCTGCGCCTAACGCGCGGTGAGGGCTCGTCGGAGTGTGTGTTCCATCCTCTCGGGGTCGCGCTGCTGTGCGTTCCCCCCCAGGTAGCGCCTGAGGTCCGGGCTCATGGGTCGGGGCTGTCCCGGCGGCAGGCTTTCCATGGCGAATGACCAGGAGACGGGCACCGTGCCTAGCAACCGCTCCGCCTTGACGTTGAGGGGGCAATCAAAGACGAGATTTGGCCTCAGCTCCACCAGCCTCGCCGGCGCTGCCGGACCTCCCTTCCTCGCCTCCGCCGACCAGACAAGCACCCGCAATGCTCCACTCTGCTCGTCAACCAGGAACGCATAGGAGATTTCCACCTTGTGATGGAGTTGGCCCACCTGCAGCACGGCCGGCCCGCGGTACAGCGCGAATGTGGGCCCCGATGCGATCAGCCGACCGAGGGCCAGTTCCTCCTCGGCCGCTTGCAGGACGACCTTCTCCATCATGCCGAGCTTGATACCTAGTTCGCCGAGCCGGCCCGAATCAACCACCACGTCACCCCTCGACAGGTCAGGGATGCACAGGCCAATTCCCACCCTGTGGAGCGCAAACCTCGATGGGTCATCGGCCGATCGGCCGACGTCAGCCAAGATCACCGTGTGTATCAGCGTGGCTGTCCGAAAGGCTGAGCGAGGGAGAGTCCCCAGGTCGCCCGAAGCCAGCCTGGGAAGGGACTTGATCACCAGGTGGCTCCACATCCTGGGCGGCTGATCTCCAACCAGCGTCCCGGGAGCGATCCGGACCAGCTCAGCCCGGCGCACTCGCCCTGGTTCAACTCGGTAATCCTCGCCGCCCGCCCGTAATCCGTTTGGGACAACGACAAGCGTGAGGGCGATGAGAACTGAGTTTCTCGTAATGCTGCCATGCATACAGTGCGCTCCGTGCCGGGATCGGAATCCTCGTCCACTGGCCCAACCTCGAGTTCAACAAACCTTACCAGGAGCCGGCCTTCTTGTCCCCCCCGACCGCCACAATTTCCCTTAACTCTCCAATGGCCATCCGCAGTTCGCTACTCCCCACATCGATCTGGTCGGTTGCGCCACCATGGCCGATCCTACCAGAACCGGCGCTCCGTTTGGCCCTGGGTCGTGTCGTTGGTCCTGATCTGATCGATTGTTGAGCACAACCTCGGTGAATTATCGGGGTTCACCGTCGATGTCGCGCGGCGAGCTAGACCGACTTTTCGTAGTTGAAGACCAATGAAGCAAGAAACATCCCGTGCCTTGCTCTTTTGCCCAGCTTCACGCCGCTGCCTTCATGAGCGGACGACCCGTGTACGTCCAGCGGAACGGCTTGGCGAACACTCGATTGAAATATGCGATGAAATTCAACAACTTCGTGCGCAAATCCGCCACCGAGGTGAACGAGCCGCGCCGGATCACCTTCCGCATGATCACCCCGAACACGACCTCGATCTGGTTCAGCCACGAACTGTGCTTCGGCAGATACACGAACCGAATCCGGTGGCTCGACTCCGACAAAAACGCTTGCCGGCTCGCCACCGACTTCAGCACCCCGCGCCTCCCCTTCTTGCCCAGATTCGTGGCGACTTCGCACGCGTCGGCCACCAGCTTCACCAAGCTCTCCGAGCAATGGATGTTCAAGTTATCCACTACAAACACCCACGAACCCTTCGGGTCGGTGGCCACCGTCTGCTCGATGTGGCTGGCGAAGTCGGTCTCCGTCCGCGTCGGACCGATCGTCGGCCTGAGCAATTCTCCGGTCGTCACCACCAAGTTGCCGATCAGGCACAACGTTCCGTGCCGGGTGTACTCGAACTCGATCAGTTGGCACTTCCCCGCGATCATCGCCTTGCTGGGAGCGATCCGCTCCAGCGCCTGCAAGCCGGTCATCTCGTCCACACTGACCGTGTGGGTATTGTGGTTGTTGGCCAACTCGGGTGCCTCGAGGTAACAATCGCAGACGGCCTCGACCTGCTTCTGGAACTGCACCGGGTCCGTCTCTGTCGTGTTCAGCCAGTAGCGGCTTTTGTGGGGCTGCAGCGCCGCCTCACGGAGATAACGACGCACCTGGGCGGGGGAGATCGAGTCGACGATGCCGCGCTGGATCACCTCATCAGTCAGCTCGAGGGTGGTCCAGTGCGTGATCGGGCGTCCGGACTTCTCGGGCGGTTCGCAGGCGACGGCGAGGATCTGGACGACCTGCTCAGGGGTAAACTTGCCGGGGGCGCCAGGGCGTGGTTCGTCGCTGAGGACCGTTTCGATGGCCCGTCGCAAGACGGCGCGGGACTCGCGGCACTCGATGTCAATGAGTCGGTTCCAGGCGTTGGCCCAGCGCCGTCGCCAGCGTCCGACTTGGCGATGTGTCAGGCCGACCCGCTCGGCGATGTCCTCATTGAGAAGGCCGTCGAAGGCCAGCACAATGATCGCGGCGCGTTGCCGGAGCCGCGAGGGTGCGATGACGGAACGAGAAAAGGTCTGAAGGATTTCTTGCTGACGCTCGGTGATGGTGATCTTGGCTGCCTTGCCCGGCATGGTAAGAGAACTCCTGGTGACTGGAAAGCTAGCGAAGCCGGGTAATTCTAGTGCGTCAGTCAACTTCTTGGGCTATCGAATACGAAAAGTCGGTCTAGTGGGACAGAGGGCCCTGGAAACTGCATGCATTCGGGCCACAGGAGGGTGATCAAGGAGATGCCGGCGTTGTCAGGATAATCCCCTCAACACGAGTAGGGACTTCCCTGACACAAAGTGTCGAATCGCCCGGGCATACAAACCAACGTCGCGTGAGATAATGACCGTGGGTTGGTAGGAAGTACCTCTTGCCAATCCGGATCGAGTCTGTCATCACGACCTGATGTGTCAAGGTACTGAATGCAGGCACGAACCGATGTGTGACTTAGGTCAGGCTGGAGACCCGGGCGATGACGAGACTCCCTCAGAGTTTCGATTTCCGTGACGACCTCCGCGAGCTGGTGCGTCGGGTCGAGGTGATCCGCGTGGAGATGTTCGGAATGCACGGCGTCTCCGGCCTGGCCGATATGCTGGGGATCCTACCCCGCACCTGAGCGCCGGACAAAATCACCATCGCCCGCGTCTCGGCGGAACTGGCCTCGCGGGGCAGCCTGGGGATCCAGACGCTGCCGGCGGCGCCAATCACCGAGTTCATCGTCAAATTGACCCGCAAACACTCAACCAGGGTTCCACGCATACCGGGAAGGTAGGAACCCGCATGTCCCAACCCCGATGGAGGCTCCAGGGATGAGTAACATAACCCAGAGCGGCATCGAAACACAGAGCGACCCGCTCGTCACCGTCAGCGGCGACTTCTCGGAATGCCCGAGGATGCACGTCATCTGCGCTCGTTATAGCCACTTGCCCGAACTGTGCGGCGAGGGAGAAACGACCCAGGAGGCGGCCGAGGATCTG
>JAFAHT010000383.1 GCA_019237095.1 Planctomycetaceae bacterium | reverse complement strand
AGCTCATCGCCGGCATCATCACCGAGAAGGGCGTGATCCGGCCGGTGAACCACGAAACGATCCGTGAAGTGATCGGAAATTGAGTTTCTCTCGATTTTGACGAGGCCTGTCATGCTGGCTCACAGCGTTTTCTTCTCCCTGCACGATAACTCCCCAGCCGCGATCAAGAAGCTGGTTAACGCCTGCAAGAAATACCTGCCCGACCATCCGGGCGTGCTTTACTTCGCCGTCGGCACGCTCAACCCCGACCTGGACCGCCCCGTCAATGACCGCGACTTCGACGTGGCCCTGCTCCTCGTCTTCGACTCCAAAGCCGCTCATGACGCCTACCAGGTTGCTCCCTTGCACCAGCAGTTCATCCACGAGAACAAGCCCAACTGGCACCTGGTGCGGGTCTTCGACGCGGATGTGGAATCAAAATGAAGGAGGGTTCACCGGGTCTTGATCACGAGGTGACATGTAACATGCCTTGGACGCGAATCGTCTCACCTGTAGGCCTGGTGCTGAAAACGGTCCGCACATCGGGTCCTACAATGCTGCTCCTTTTCAGCGTCGTCCTGGAACGGCTGTCCTTGTGCTTGTGAGTTCCGGGCGAGACCTGGCGTCCGTGGCTTCCACAATCTTCACCTCGACGCGTTGGCCGAGCTTGAGCGGAATGGGCTGCTGGAAGGCGATGCGAACCGGCAAGACGCGGGTGTCGGTAGGGCGGCCGGGGTCTTCGGGACGGATGCGGCGGGGGATGAGGCTGTCGGCGATTTCCTCGACAGTTCCCCGCCAGGATTGGCCGGTGTAGCCCTGGGCGGTGATCGTGACGGGGCATCCGGGTTCGCAGCGAGGGATGTCAAACGCATCGACCTCGGCCTCGATACGTAATCGCGTGAGGTCGACGATCCGGAGCAGGGGCGTACCCAGGTTGACGGTCTCGCCGGGGTTCACAGCGCGTGAGATGACCACGCCGTCGATCGGCGACCGAACGCGCGTGCGGGCGAATTCGGCCTCGATCCGGCGGTAGCCGGCAACGGCCTCGGCCCGGCGGGCTCGCGCGGTGGTCCAGCGGACCTTGAGGCGCTCCTTGATTTCGGCGGCACCCTGCTGCTGCTCCGGCAGTCGATTCGCTCGTGCTTGCTCCTGCTCGATCTGCGACAGTTCGGCATCGGCTTGGGCCACGCGGGCCACAGCCTCCTCGGCCGACGCACGGATCGCGTCGCCGCGGAACTCGATCAGTAGGTCCCCCTTGCGGACCGGCGATTTCTCCTGGACCAGGACGCGCGTGATCGTGCCCGGCAGTTCAGCGCCGACGACAACCTCGGCCCCGGGGTAAGCCGCCATGTGGCCCTCGGCCAGGATGATCGATGGAGAGTCGGGCTGCCGCTTCTCCTCGCGATTCGGGGCTGTCGAGGGCGAGGCTTGTTCCAGAGCACCGGAACCGCTGAGCGAGGCGCAGGCGAACGGCACCTGGCTTGCTCCGTTGCTGCCTCGCCAGGCTTGCCAGGCGAGGATTCCCGCCAGAGCCAGGCCGAGTCCCGGCAAGAGAACGCGGCCGACGAACATCGAACCCGACATGGGTCAGGACTCCAGAGGAATCACGAAGCCGTCCCGAATCGCCACGACGCGGTCAGCGATCGAACGCACGGCAGGGTCATGGGTCACGATCAGGAGGGCCCGGTTTTCCTGCCGCGCCAGGCTCCGGAAGAGCTCCAGCACCTGGGCTCCGGAGTCGGAATCAAGATTACCCGTCGGTTCATCGGCCAGGATCATCGGAGCGGCACCTGCCAGTGCCCGGGCGATGGCCACCCGCTGCTTCTGACCTCCCGAGAGGTCGCGCGGCCGGAAGTTCCTGCGATGCGACAGGCCCACGGCATCGACCACCCGCTCGGCCTCCCGCCTGGCCCTGGCGCCGCGCCACCCGCGGATGTTCAGGGAGTAGACCACGTTCTCCATTGCCGTCAGCGATGGAAATAGGTTGTATTGTTGAAAGACGAATCCGATCGATCGGCGGCGGATCGACCAGAGCCGGCCGGGCCGGCGCACGTCGACCTCGCGGCCCTCGATGGTCAGCCGGCCCCCGCCGGCTCCCAGCAAGCAGCCCAGGATGCACAGCAAGGTCGTCTTGCCCGACCCCGAGGGACCTTCGAGAGCCACGACCTCGCCGCGGGAGAGCGACAGCGAGACACCCCGCAGGACTTCCACCTCGTGAGGGCCCTCGCGGTAGGTCTTGGTGACGTCACACGCCTCGAGCACGGTCATTCCCGACCCTCCATGGTCGCTCTTCATGATCAACCCCGGAACACGATGGCCGGGTCGAGCGACCTGACCTTGCGGAATGAGACGATCGATGCCGACAGGCAAAGCACCTGGGTCGCGACGAAGACCAGAGCGGCCATTCCCCTGGTCACGGACATCTTCATGTCGAGCTGGACGAGGAGTGGATCAAGCCCGAAGGTCAGCACCAGGCCCAGGGCAAAGCCCAGGGCCGCGGCGAACATCGCCTGTTCGGCGATCAGCCCGCAGACGTCGATGTCCCTTTCCCCCAGCGCCTTGATGGTGCCGAACTCAGCGAGGTGCTCGGTGGTCGACGCGTAGAGCGTCTGGGCCACGATCACGACCCCGACCAGGGCCCCGAGCGAGACGGTCAGGAAGATTGTCAGCCCCAGCCCGGTGCTCTCGATCCAGTATCGCCGCGAGATCGACGTCCACTCGGCCTGGGTGTGGACGTCGTTGTAGGGCAGCCGGCGCTGGATCTCTGCGCGGACGGTCCGCGGATCGGCCCAGGGCTCGAGCTTGACGATGATGAAGGTCGTCTGGTCGCCCAGCTCTTCGGGAGAAAGACGCTGTGCAAGCTGGTAGTCGATGAAGGCCATCGGGTTGGTCGTGAACGAGCGGGCGTCACGCGTTTTGCCGATGATCTTGAGGCTGAGTCCCTGGAACTCACGTGTATCGCCGACCGCGAACGGCCCGAACCGGCGTTCGGCCGACTCGTCGAGCATCACGAACCGCCCGCGCCTCAGATCGGCCGTACTTCCCTCGAGGACATTCCAGGGAAATGCCCAGCGGCCGAAGTCTTCCAATGCGTAATAGATGACCGATTCCTTGGCCCCGGTCGGCAAGGCAACCACGGCGTACCAGACGATCAAGTTGTCGGCCCGGGCCACTCCGGGAATCGACCGCACACGCTGGACGTAGGTCTCGGGGAAGGGATTGCCGAAATCGACGTTCGCCGTGTTCCGGGCCATCACCCAGAGTTCGGCATCGAGCTTCTCGATCGTGATGCTGGCATTCTCCAGGAGCCCGAAGAAGAGCCCCACCTGGATCAAGACAAGTGCCACGGCGAAGCCCACGCCCAGCACGGTGACAAAGAAACGGCCCTTGTCGTCTAGCAGCATCTTGAGAGCAAGATCGACCATGGCGGCTCACCTCGAAGGGGCATCGGAGGGCTGCGAGCGGCCCTCATCGTGACCGACCAGTTGAGCGACCAGAGAATCGGGCAGCCGACAGATCAGGGCCATCAGCATAGCCATTGGCCAGGGAAACCGGATCAGGCCTGACTTCCGCTGCTCGATCGCCCTGGCGATTCTTCGGGCGGCCGCCAGAGCGGTGATCTCGAACGGCGCGGCGGCCGCATCCATCGGTGTGATCGCCGTGGCGACGAATCCGGGACAGATTGTGGTCACCGCAATGCCCCGGTTCCGCAAGGCGATACGCAGCCCCTCCATGTACAGATTCACGGCCGCTTTGCTGGCGCAGTAGGCGGACTCTCCCGGCAACCCCTTGAACGAGGCCATGCTGGAGACGGCCACGAGCTGTCCCCATCCCCGGTCGAGCATGCCGGGGAGCACGGCCTCGATCGTGTAAACGACGCCCAGCACGTTGACGCGGAAGGTGTCCTCCACGTCGGCGACGTTCAGCGGAGCAAGCCGAGTCGGCGTGCCGAGGCCCGCGTTGGCGACGATGACGTCGACCGGACCGAGCGCGCACTCGATTTGCTGAATCGCGGCATGAAGCGCCTGGCGGTCGCCCACGTCGGCGGCCGCGACCTGCGCTCTTCCTCCGCGCGTCTCGATCTCGCAGGCCAGGTCTTCGAGCGCCTTTCGCCGCCGGGCCACCAGTCCAACCTGGTAGCCGCGGCAGGCCAGTTCGAGGGCCAGGGCGCGGCCAATCCCGCTCGACGCGCCGGTCACCACCGCCACAGGTTCGCGCGCGGCAATGCCCGTTCGCCGAGATCGCGGCCGCCGCTCGATGTTTGGGCACGGTTCACGCATCTGGCTCTCAGTGCCAAGTGACCCGGTTTGACCCTCGGTTCCGATCTTCATGTCCGACCCTCGTCAAACGGCCCGCAGCACCAGGCAGGCGTTGCTGCCGCCGAAGCCGAACGAATTCGAGACGGCGACATCGACGCGATGGGGACGCGGTTCGTTGGCAACGAGGTTGAGGCTGACGTCGGAGTCGTCGAGGTTGATCGTGGGGGGAATGGCCCGGTGTTTCATGGCGGTCAGGCAGGCGAGGGCTTCGATGGCTCCCGCGGCAGTCAACAGGTGTCCGGTCATGCTCTTGGTTGAGGTGACCGGAATCTGATCGAGTGCCTCGCCGAAGACGAGCCGGAGCACTGCGGCCTCTGTCGCGTCGCCGACCGGAGTGCTCGTGGCATGGGCGTTGATGTGGTCCACCTGCTCGGGCGTGATCCGGGCATCGGCCAGGGCCTTTTTCACGGCCTGACCGGCCCAGGCCGGGTCGGGACTGGGGATCACGTTGTGGTGGGCGTCGCTGCTGGAGCCGCAACCGGCGACCTCCGCGTAGCCGTGGGCTGACCGATGCCGGGCATCGGCCGCGCGCTCGAGCACGAACGCGACGCCTCCCTCGCCCAGCACGAAGCCGTCACGATCGCGATCGAAGGGACGTGACGCCCGCGTCGGATCGTCATTCCGCCGGGACAGGGCCCGGAGGTTTCCGAAAGTGGCCAGGCCGATGGGCGTGACGGCCATCTCACAGCCCCCGGCAACGCACACGTCCACCAGTCCGTGCCGCAGCCAGGCCCGACCGATGTCCAGGGCAAAGTTGCTGGACGCACAGGCCGCCGACAGGTTCACAGCCGGTCCGGTGAGTCCGATCGCTCGGTGGACGCGCTGGAGTGTCGATTTGTCGTCTTGCGATGGGTCGTGCAACCGGTTGCCGCCGCGACTGGCGTCGGTTTCCCAGAGCCCCATCCATTCCGCCCCGATTCCCAGTACCAGGCCGATTCGTCGTCTCGCCCGACAGTTCCACAAGCCGGCGTCCTCGAGTGTGGCCTGAACGCACCAGAGTGCGGCCTGCTCGAGCCGTGGCAGGGCGTGAAACTCACGCGGTTCCCGGCCCGACGGGCAGGGGACAGCAGGCAGCTCGGCCGCGATCCGGCTGGGATAGTCGGTCGTGCAAAACGAGGTTACGACCGCGACCCCCGATCGCCCGGCGAGCAAGCTCGCCTCCAGCGTTCCGAGATCGCAGCCGAGGGACGTCGCCAGCCCCACACCCGTGATCCAGACCGGGTCCTCTGCCATCATCCGACCTCCTTGACGTGAGGAAACTTCGGCGACAGGAGCTCGACCCTCAGCCGGCCCGAGGCGTCACTGGCGATCGTCCGGGCGCGGAATCGCCTTTGCGTTCGCGGGGCGAAATGTGGTCCCGGAATTCCCGGGTCGTGATGGCCATCGTGGACGACCAGGTCGCAAGGAATCCCGGACCTTTTGCTGGACCCTTTGCCGGCATCCCGACAACTCTGGTCCAGAAGTCCGGCGAGAACGGTCAAGTCCAGTGGCCGGGGAGATACCAGAACTTCGCCGGCGACGACTTGAAAGCATGGCCGATCGAGCTTGGCGGAGCTCGGAGGACCGAGCACCACGGCCAGGGCCTGACACTCGCAGTCCGCCATCGGCTCACCCTCGCGGTCCGGAACGAACTCCGGCGACCAGCCGCTGAAGACGAGCCAGAGACCGGGAACGATTCCCGCCTTCAGCCACGTGAGTGCGGTCAAGATCCCCTCGAACTCGGAGGATAGGCCGCCGCCAACGCCGAGGTTCGGCCCGTGAACGCCCAGGGTAAGGCTGAGTGTTCCGGCCGGAGAGTGCAGGGCATAGTGAGGAATCAGGTGGGGAGACACACCCCAGACGCCGTCCGATCGAAAGCGATCCAGGGCAACGACGAGGCTCGACCGGCCCAGGAAGCGGGAGGAGACCAGAATTCCCCAGTGTTCCAGGCAACGGGGATCGCTTGGACCCATTCGCCGGAGCGTGGCATGGACCGCGGCCATCGCGGCAATCGTCTGGTCGTCCGAGTTCCGCAGCAGTGAGGGTTGAAGAGCAGGCCACCCCTCCGGCGGGTTTCCAGGCTTTCGCCGCGCGCTGGAGATCTGATCCCTGGTCATCCGGCACAAGGCGTGTGCCCGGACCTCCGCGCTGAGGACAACCTCATGCCGGGTGTCGCACTGAGTCAGAACCGAACCCATTGCACGATTGCGGGTCACGTCGAAAGCCTCATGCCAGGTTCAATGGCCAGCCCTTCCTCATCGAGAGGAACTGACGATAGGGTTTCTCAGCACATCCGCTCCATCCACCGCCTCCGAAGCAGGATGAGGATGACTGTTTACGGTTTTTCCGATAATCTGACCAGCCCGGTCCCCATTTGCATGCCTGAGATGGGCAATACGAAGGGCGGATGTCTCTCAAGAAATCTTTCTGAACGACGCAGCTTGGCAAGCGGACCCGGGAGCAGAGCGGTTTTCTTGAAGTCAACGGACGAGTCAGGAAGTTCCGTGTCGTCCCTCCGATCACTCGAGGTGCGCCCATGTCCACCAAGCTCCCCATCGATAAACTGATGCAAGCCTTGAAGCAGAACACACTGGTCAGGATTTTCGAGGGGTTCGAGAATACCTACCGTGACGATCACCTCAAGGACCTTGTCGTGGACGAGATGGGGGCGGGTCGCGACATGGTCGTCAAGGGACGAAGGGTGACCAACTTCGGTTCCGACAGCTTCCTCGGGCTGGACCGAGATCCGCGAGTGATCCAGGCCATCCACCGTGGACTGGACCGGTGGGGGTCGCATAACGGTGCATCGCGCGCTTTCGCCAGTGTGCGATCCAACCTTGAGGCCGAGGAGAAGCTGGCGGACTGGCTGGGGGTGGAGTCGACCCTGATCTATCCCTCCGTCACGCTGGCGAACCACGGAGCCATACCGGGGTTCGCCGGTCGCAAGGACGTCGTCGTGATGGACGAGCTGGCGCACAACTCGATCCAGGAAGGAGCCCGGCTGGCCCAGGCGGGCGGTGCCCGGATCGCGACCTTTGCGCACAACAGCCCCGAGGGTCTAGAACAGACGCTCCAGAAAGTTAAACCCTACCGGCTGGCCCTGATCTGCATCGACGGGGTCTATAGCATGAGCGGGGCCATTCCGCCCATGAAGGCCTTCAACGAAATTGCAATTTCAAGAGACGGAGTGCTTTATATCGATGATGCACACGGCACCGGTGTGCTCGGAGAACGGGGCCGGGGCACCGTGCTGGAGGCTCTGGGCAGCTACGACAACGCCTTCGTCGTCGGCTCGCTGTCCAAGGCGTTCTCCTGTGCTGGCGGATTTATCACCTGCTCCAGACTGTTTCAGAAGCTGCTCAAGATGCGCTCGAATACCTATATCTTTGGTGGGCCGGTCGTTCCGGCCTACCTGGATGCAATATGCACGGTCGTCGATATCCTTCAGTCCGAAGAGTACTCCGTGCTTCGCGCGCGTCTCGATCGCCATGTCCAGCGGCTGTCTCGAGGGCTGGCGGATCTTGATCTCGTCGTGAGCAGCGGGACGACTCCGATCCTCTCGGTCTCAGTCGGTGACGAGGCCGATACGCTGAAGGCTGGCAGATTCCTCTTTGACCAGGGTTTCTATGTGCAGTCGGTCCTGTTCCCGGCCGTTCCCTATCATGGGGGCGTCATCCGGGTGCAGTGCAACGCCAATCACACTGACACGGAGATCAACGGGTTGATTGCCGCGTTCGAGGCCTTGAAGCAGGTGATCCGCCTCCCTTTGAAATCGCAAGCGCCCGGCGCGACCGCGCAGATTGTCCGACAGGTCAACGCCTACTGTGCCGACAAGGTCGCGGGGTGACCTTACCAGAGCGTCGTGCCGGATTCTCGGTTTCCATCACGCGGCCGACGTTCGCACATCGTTCATCGCCGAGATGGTTACCCCGTCCTTGGCTGCGAGCTTGGCCTCAACCAGGTCGAGAAGCTGCCCAACCCGCTTGACCTCCATGAGCTCCTCCATCACCAGCCGGATGCGGAATTGATGTTCGACTCGCATTACCAGACCAACCACGTCCACCGAGTCCAGTCCGAGTCCCTCACGCAAGTCCGTCGTCTCCTCGAGGTGATGAAAGGCCTCTCCCATCTCTTCCTCAAGCAGACTCAGGAGAATCGCCAGCAGAGTCTCACGATCCATCATGATCTCCCTGTTCCTCCCTGTCTCTCAGGGCGAAATTCCCTGCCTTCCGCGCATCCATGCACTATCCGCCCATCGGCTTATGGGCGAGGCAGCAAAGTATACTGGTTCCCGCTATCAGGGCAACTCCTGTCTGTGGATGGAACAGGGCGGTTTCCTTCCGGCTTAACTTGATTTTAGGGCTTTCCTTATGTCCGGGACTCTCGAAGATGCTCTGTCCCCTGACGAGAAAGGGCTACCCACGATTTGAGGTTCAGCCGGAACTTCATGAGAACTAAAGAGAAACCTCAGCCCGACAATCCCTATCTCCACATCGACCGTCAGCCCGTCACCGACGTTGGGTGGCCCCTGCTGAGCCGCAACGAACCGGCAAGAAACGATAGAATTCCAGCATTGCGGCTCGAAGGAGAGCAAGGCTATTTTAGTGTGATGATAATGCAACCGACTTCTGGGCACGACAAGTAGAGAAGAATGAGCGGGTGAATGTTTTGACCTTGCCTGAGAAAAAAAGTGGAACTTGCCTGCGATGGAAAAACCGCCCGGTCAAGAATCTCAGGGCCGCGCCCTCAAAGATAAGACGAATCGTAAGAGTTCGAGCGGCCAACTCGGAGGATTCTCCGAGCAAGGTTTGTTGACTTACGAGCAAAGATTGGGACGCGATCCGAGGTGGGCCTTGAGCGAGGGAAGCCGGCATTTCGAGGAGAGGAGCGCGGTATTCGACGCTCTACGCAAGATCACCAACCGCCTCAATAACATGGGCATCCCATACGCTGTGGTCGGCGGCCTTGCCTTGTTCCAGCATGGGCTGCGAAGATTTACTGAGGATGTGGACATCCTCGTCACCAAGGACGACCTGAGGAGAATCCACAATGAGTTGGAGGGACGAGGCTACCTGCCGCCGTATGCCCGGAGCAAGCACCTTCGCGATACCGAACTTGGCGTGAGAATTGAATTCCTCACGACGGGAGAATACCCGGGTGACGGCAAGGAGAAGCCGGTCTCTTTCCCCGATCCCACCGCAGTGAGTCTCAATTCCGGCGGTATCCACTACGTTAATCTCCCGACATTGATCGACTTGAAATTGGCTTCGGGCATGACGAACGCTGGGCGGATGAAAGACCTGTCGGATGTCCTGGAATTGATCAAAGTCTTGAACCTGCCCGCAGGCTTCACCAACCAACTGAACCCCTTTGTTAGAGCGAAATATTTGGAACTGTGGAATCAAGGCAAGAAGCGGTACGAGACACTTTGGCGGAACAAGTGGCTCACATCAGAAGCAAAATCGATCGACGAAATGATCGAATCACTTAGAGCTGCGGCTGATACTCTCGACGAGATGCGGAAGGCGGGTGTAATTCTAGAAGACAATGACGGGGTTGGAGACGATTACGCGACCTTGGTGACCACCGATCCAGAAGTCGCCAAGAGATTTGGAATGGAAGAGGAGCGAGAGTATTTGGACGAGGACGACGACGAGGATGAAACACCCGACCTGGCGACCTGAATTTGGATCGTCGAATCCCACGGCTGGCCGATAAGGGTCGCGGCCGATAAGTGGTCGGGAGTCGTTTTCTTGACTTGTTTTGCGAATCGACTTGCGACTCCGGGCTCACGAAACCGACGAAGCATTCGTGAGCCCGGTCGCGTGCTGCGGATTGTCGGGACTGGGGACACGGAGCACCGATCACTCGGCGATGTGTCCATGAGGAAGGATGTAACCCAGCGACAGCAGCTTGTTGACGATGGTATCGACGCACTCCGCCACAGAGAGCTTGCTGGTATCGAGACTGACCTCGGGGTTCAGGGGGGGCTCGTAGGGATCGTCGACACCGGTGAAGCCCATGGGTTTCCCTGCGGCCAAAGCTGCCCTGGCCTTCGAGTACATTCCCTTGACGTCGCGCTCTTCGCAGACTTCGATCGGGGTTGAGCAATAGACCTCGATGAAGTTGCCCCGGGAAATCTTCCGGGCTTCGTCACGGACGGCGCGGTAGGGGCTGATCACCGAGCAGAGCGTCGTTCCTCCGTGCAGCGCCACCAGGCCGGCGACATAGCCAACCCGGCGGATGTTGGTATCGCGATCTTCCTTGCTGAAACCCAGGCCCTTGGAAAGGTGCGTGCGGATCTCGTCACCGTCAAGCAGCGAGCAATTTCGGCCGAACTCGGCCAGACGCTCGATCAAGGCATGAGCGATGGTGCTCTTCCCCGAGCCCGAAAGTCCGGTGAACCAGATGGTAATTCCCTGTCGGAACCTGGGCGGATTGGTCTCGTTGAGAATCTCGGCAACTGCCGGCCGGCTGAACCACTCGGGGAGCTGGAGCCCGCGTGCCAGGTACTTGTCGCGAACTTCGGTGCCGGAGATATCCGCAGTCTTGGTGCCCGGGGGAACTTCATCGACCGGGCTATAGCGGTCTTCCTCGGGAAGAAAAACCATCTGCTTGAAATCGACCATCTCCATGCCGATCTCATCCTTGAACTTGGCCATGGAATCTTGAGCGGCATAGGGGGGATAGAAAGCCTTGCCGGTCGAGTCGTTACCAGGCCCGGCGTGGTCGCGGCCAACGATGAAGTGGGTGCAACCATAGTTGCGGCGGATGATCGCGTGCAACAGCACCTCGCGGGGGCCGGCCATGCGCATTGCCAGGGGTAACAGGCTGAGCACGACGGATCCGCTCTCGTAATAGTTGTCGACCAGGGCGCGATAGCATCGTACCCGGGTGAAGTGGTCTACGTCGCCCGGCTTGGTGACGCCGACCACAGGGTGAATCAAGAGCCCGCCGCCGATCTGCTCGGCGGCGCGTTTGGTCAGCTCTTCATGGGCTCGGTGCAGGGGATTGCGGGTCTGGAAGGCGACAATCCGGGACCAGCCCAGGGACTGAAAATGACGGCGAAGCTCGGCCGGCGTGCGCCGGAGCTCGACGAAGTCATAGTGGGGCGGAGTGCGGATCACCTCGAGCCGGCCGGCGGCCTGATGTCCCGGCTGTCGATCGAGATGGGCCACTGCCGGGTGCTTCTTGTCGAGCGAGCCGTAGGCGAGCTCGGCCTCCCGCTTCTTGTCGATAGGGTAAATCTCTTCGACGTGGAGAAATGCCAGCAGGTTGCCATAGACATCGCGCAGGGCCAGCGGCTTGCCCTCCTCGGCACCATGACCGGGGGTTACCGGCAAGGTGACTGGCAGGGGCCAGAGCGTGCCATCGGCCAGGCGCATCTCGGTGACGACACGGTCATAGTCGGCCTTGCCCATGAACCCGCGAAGCGGCGAGAACCCGCCCAAACTCAGCAGCTCCAGGTCGCAGAGACCGCGTTCGTCCAGGGTCAGACTAGCATGATCCTTGGCGGTCGCCTTCATCTCGGCAGCGCGCTCCGGACTGACGACAAGATCGACCAGCGAACCTCCGTAGGGCGTATTCAACTGGGCTTTCGGTTGTGCAGTAATTTTCAAGCTCCTTCCCACCAGGGAACCAAATCAACTCGCCCATTCCACCCCGGAAATGTTTGACAACCCCCCGGGGACCGGGCAAAAGCGGTATTTTCCTGAGATTCGGCCAATCCCGCCACCCGAACAAGAGAAACTTTCTCTGTCGGATTTCTTTCGTTGCATTCCTGATAACAGGGAGGCCGGGAATTCACTTCAGATCGTCCATTCGTGAGGCGAGGTTTGCGCGACGAGCTCGGCGATGGTGGTGGTGTCGAGGACGGTGCGCTCCGCGGCGCGGACACGGTCCCAGACCACGCCCAGGATTCGCGCGGCCGGACGTTTCTCTCGAGCAGAACCGCGCTGGGGTGTGTCCGGGCCGTCGATCACGGCCAGCACCTCGCTGAGCGCAATCTTGGCCGC
>JAFAHT010000262.1 GCA_019237095.1 Planctomycetaceae bacterium | reverse complement strand
TCATATGGCATATGCGATATGACAAAGGGTTGCGTTTTGGTTCTTTGCGGAAGTGCCACTCAATCTGGTGTGGAGTGGATTGCAGAGATCGTGCTTGTGACCGGCCGCCGCGACAAAAGCGGCCGGCGTGGCCTGACGGTCCGCCGGTCGGTTTTCCGGCGACCATACCGGCGGGGTCACACCCGTTCCCATTCCGAACACGGCCGTTAAGCCCGCCGGGCCCATGATAGTGCTTTGGCGCGAAAGTCGGTTATCGCCGGAATCTTTCTAGAAAGCCGCCCCGGAACTCAACCGAGCTCCAGGGCGGCTGTTTTTGCGCGCTGCTGGCGTGTGAAGAATCAGCCTTGAAATCGAGCGAACCCGGCTACTATTCCCTGTGACCGATTGGAAATGTACCATTACGCGCATGGCTTGCGGCACAGGTACACTACACCGGTGAACGGCCGCTGCCGCCAATCACCGGACGCTCGTGGCCGGTATGCAACGTCTTGGTCTCGTACCGTTCCTCAATCCCGAGATCCAGAGCTTCATCATCACGGCATTTCATCCACCCACAGATCCAGCGTTCCAGTTCTCCGAGTTTTACCATCGTCTCAGTGACCGTGGTATGATTATCTATCCGGGCAAATTGACCAGGGTTGGTACTTTCCGGATCGGTACCATTGGCCGCCTCTTTGAGACCGATATCGCCCAGCTCTTGCACGCGATCGAGGATGTTCTCCGGGACATGAGCTGCTCGCTGCCTCTGGACCGCTGATTCCCGGAATGCATGGCTCAACGACGCGGAGACAAGGAACGTCGCCACGAAATGAACTCTGGTTGAGGTACGTTGACGAAGATGGATAGCTATGCCCTGTACATCAACCTGGCCGGTTTGGCGGTGATCGCCGTTGGCTGTCTTGGGCTCATCGTGCGTGCGTTCCGGCACTGGCGCAAGGGACTTGCTCCCATGGTGTTGATCGGGTTCGGCCTGGTGATCACCGGGTTTCCCCCAGCCTACCGATTGCTGGTGCCGATTGATCTTGGGCCGCGAGAGAGGATTGTTGATGGCCAGCGGCACATCACGCTGACGGGCTGGGACCGCAACGATTACACGTTTCTGGGATCGAAGCACGATGTCGCAGTCCTGCAGATGGCAAACCCTGACGTGACGGACCGGACCCTTGAGTTGCTCAAGGGAATGAACGCCCTGAAGGACCTCGATCTCAACAACACTCAAGTCACCGATGCGGGCCTGAAAATCCTCAAGGACTTGCCTGCACTCAATACGTTGCGACTGAAGAACACCGAGATCACCGACCAGGGTTTTCAGGAAGAATTGGCCGGGAAAGAATCGTTGCTGCTACTTGACCTCACTGGGACCCAGGTGAGCCAAGAAACCGCTCAGGCCTGGCGGCAAGCCAAGAATGGACGGCGGGTGATGAGATGACAGACGACGGACTTGATTGATAAGGAACCCAGAAATGCCAATGCCCCTGGACGGTACAAAACCGGGCGATCCTCGGAACGCCCTCTTCCTGGCTCAAGCGTGCAACCTGGCGTATTTCGACGCGCCGGGCGGAGTCGACCGGTTTCGTGATGACTTGGGTCTGGAGGCACGGCTGATCAGCGTTGGCAACACGCAAGTCTATGTCGCGCAGAATGACAAGGTGCTGGTTGTGGCATTTCGCGGCTCTCAGGCGCCCAACACGCTGGACGGGCTCAAGGACTGGCTACTCACCAACGCCAACAACTATCTGATCCTACCCGAGGGACAGATTGGGACAGATTTCGCCGCGGCCGGCGTGGGGGCGCGGTTTCATCGGGGTTTCATGGAAGCGCTGCACGAGATCTGGGAGCCATTGCTCGCCACGGTGGCTGAGGCGATGGAATCAAACGACCGTCCGCTCTGGGTCACCGGGCACAGCCTGGGAGGTGCCCTCGCACTCCTGGCGGCCTGGCGTCTTCAGCGCAACTTCATCACGGTGCACGAGGTTGTCACCTTCGGCGCGCCGATGATCGGCAACGAAGCGGCTGCGCGGGCATTTGAACAGGAATTCGCGGGCAAGATTTTCCGCTACGTCAATTTCGAGGATCCTGTGCCCCTCTTGCCGTCGATCAGCCTGGTCGCCAATACGTATGCTCACTGCCAGAGCGAAGTCTCGCTGGCCGCCGTGGCGGCTGTGGCGTCAGCGCTCGATATGCTCAAAGAATCGGCTGGCTCGGCTGTGGATCGCCTGATCGAGGCCAGCCAGATCGATCATCTCTGGAGAGTCGTCCAGAGCCGGATCGCCGCCCACTTCATCGACCACTACCAGGAACGGGTTAAGGTGAAATGCGGGGACGGGGAATCATCCGCGATTGCTGCTGAGACAACCATCACCGCCCAGACGGATGCCAGGGGCGAATTGCTGGAAGTCAAACCCAGTGGACTTCGCTCAGACCGTTCTTAACTCCGAGCAACCCTTCTGCAACCAGATCGATTGTCCAGTCGCACTCAGCCTGTTTCCGCCTAATGCTAATCCAGCCGATTGCGCGGTTGCGAGAGACGTTCCATGAAGAATCAGGATTTCGAGAAGCTCGGGTACTTTTATCTGGGCAAGGAGTATGACCTCGAGCAGCGAGAAGTCAGTTCGGGGCTTGTGCTTTACGAGTCGAAGCAACTGACCACGCACGCGGTCTGCGGGGGGATGACCGGCAGTGGCAAGACGGGGCTATGCCTGTCGCTGCTGGAGGAAGCGGCAATCGACGGAATTCCGGTGATCGCGATCGATCCTAAGGGAGATCTGGGGAATCTGCTGCTCGGCTTCCCCAAGCTGCGTGGCGAGGACTTCGCACCCTGGGTCGATCCCGACGAGGCGAACCGGAAAGGACTTTCGCGGGAGCAGTTTGCCGAGCAGACGGCCAAGCTTTGGCAAGACGGCCTGGCTACCTGGGGCCAGGACGGCACGCGGATCACGCGGTTCCATGATTCTGCCGACCTGGCAATTTACACTCCCGGCTCCAGCGCAGGACTTCCGCTGACGGTCCTTCGCTCGTTCGCGGCCCCGCCACCGGCCTTGGTCAGTCAGGGAGAAGCGTACCGTGAGAGGGTTGCCTCCTCGGTTTCAGGATTGCTAGCGCTCTTGGGAATCGAGGCAGACCCCATTTCCAGTCGCGAACACATCTTGCTTGCAAACGTGCTAGACCAGGCCTGGCGAGCTGGCCGCGACCTCGACATGGCGGGCCTCATTCATGCGGTGCAGTCACCGCCCTTCGACAAGGTTGGGGTGATCGACCTGGAGACCTTCTATCCTGCCCGGGAGCGGTTTGCCCTGGCGATGAAGCTGAACAATCTGATCGCCTCACCTGGGTTCGCCGCCTGGATGGAGGGAGAGACGCTCGACGTTGGCAGCCTGCTCTATACCCCTGCTGGCATGCCGCGGTTGTCGATCCTCTCGATCGCGCACCTGTCGGACAGCGAGCGGATGTTCTTCGTCACGATTCTCCTGAACGAGGTTCTGGCCTGGATCCGGACCCAGCCGGGAACCTCGAGCCTGCGGGCCGTGCTTTACATGGACGAGATCTTCGGCTATTTCCCCCCGACGGCCAACCCGCCGTCAAAGGTTCCGATGCTGACCCTGCTCAAACAGGCACGAGCGTTTGGCCTTGGAATCGTACTGGCCACCCAGAACCCGGTAGACCTCGACTACAAGGGCCTCTCCAATGCAGGCACTTGGTTCCTGGGCCGGTTGCAGACCAAGCGCGACAAGGAGCGCATGCTGGAAGGACTGGAAGGAGCCTCGAACGCGGCCGGACATAGCTTCGATCGCCGGCGAATGGACGAGATCCTTTCCAGCCTGGCTAACCGCGTCTTCCTGATGAGCAACGTCCAAGCGGACCAGCCGGTTGTTTTCCAGACCCGCTGGGCGCTTTCGTACCTGCGCGGTCCCTTGACCCGCGAACAGATCCAGACGCTGATGGCACCACGCAAGGCGGCTCAGTCCACGCTCACGCTCAACCCAGCCTCGCCTTCACCCGCCGGCGCTGCGATGGCTACCCCGAAGTCAGCAAGCACGCCACCTTTCACATCCGGTCCGGCTCCATCCGTATCGTTGGCTGGTAGCCGACCAGTCGTGCCGCCCGATGTACCCGAGTTCTTCATCCCCCGCCGCGAGCGACTCGACGCCGGGTCCGGGCTGCTCTACCGCCCCGCGGTTCTGGGCTTGGCCCGGCTCCATTACGCCGACAAGAAGACCGGCATCGACCATTGGGAAACGCTGGGGTTGCTGCGCCCCGTCGTCGAGGAGCTGCCGGCCGATGTCTGGGACGGTGCCGAAGCACACACCGATCACGTTCCCGAGCTGAACAAGACGCCTGAGCCTGGGGCACGGTTCGGTCCCTTACCCGGCGCACTGGCCCGGGCCAAGTCTTATGCCGAATACACCAAGGGCCTGAAGAACTACCTTTATCGCGAGCGCAAGCTGACTGTCTGGTCGTGCCCGGATCTCAAGGCCTATTCCCGGCCCGGGGAATCTCAGCGCGACTTCCGGCTGCGGCTCTCTCAAGGCTCGCGCGAGGCTCGCGACAGGGCAAACGAGGAACTCCGCGCCAAGTACGCGTCGAAGCGCAACAAGCTCCAGGAAGACATCCGCAAGGCGCGCGAGCGGTTGGATCGAGAACAAGCCCAGGCCAGCAAGGCCAAGTGGGACGCCGCCGTTGCGTTTGGCAACTCGGTACTTGGGGCGTTTCTCGGCAAGAAGACGATCAGCAAGACAAGTGTGGGCAAGGCCACGTCCGCCGCCAAGGCCGCCGGCAAGGCCATGCAGCAAAGCGGTAATCTTGGTACAGCCCAGTCCGAGCTTGATCGGGTCCTGGAGAATTTCACGAACCTGGAAATTGAGTTCCAGGCTGAGGTCGAGAGACTCGAGGCCATGCTCCGGCCCGATGCTCTGGCGCTGGAAGCCATCGAGCTTACTCCCAAGAAAGCTGACATCACGATCGAGCAGGTCGTGCTGGCCTGGACACCGTGGACGGCGAGTGCTGGGGGAGAGCCCGCAGCGGCGTATTGATAGGTTTCTCTCAGTTCCTGAGCAAATCGGCCTCCCGGAACCGGCGTCTCAGTTCCGGGGGAGCAGCCGGCCGAGATCCCGCGGGTGGCCCGGAGACTGGCTCGTCCGGGCGGCGAAGCCGCAAGCGGCCGTGGTGGGAACGAGGCCAAAGGCTCCGGCAGGGCCTCCCCTCCCCACGAACCACCCGTCGCTCCGCGACCCGAACGAGCCAGTCGACCGGGCCACCCGGCGTCGAGCGCCGTGCCCGTACGCCAATTACGGGGAGAGGAAGTGGATGGCAACCAAATGATCCCCTGCGTCAAACAGGATTTGTTCTTCGCCGCCATCGCTAAAGAAGATCGTGTAAGTATTGCCACTCGTGGTCTGTTTATACCATCCGGTAATGGTAGGTTGGTGCGTGTCCTGCCGGAACAGATTTTCTAAGGCGAGCCCCGCCGCATGGTCTGTACTAAACCCAGCGCCGGTAAGCGCCTCATTATAGCGCTCTGCCAGGAAATGCGCGATGACCTGCCCCCGTGTGATCGCATCATTGCCTGCCGGGACGGCGGCCGGTAGTTGCGTGATATCTTGGAGATACACGTTGCCAGAACCGAAGTCATCGAAGACACCCAGGTGCGGGCCATTAGCAAGGACGACCCGGACCGGGTGCGTCGTGTCCGCTTGAATGTTCTGGAGGAGCAGTCGGAACGAAGGAGACTGGCGGCTCGCCAGTGCAAGCATCGCCCCGAAAGCCTTGACGTCGGCCGGGCTCCCCACGATTTGTAACCCCGAGGGTGTGGGCTTGGGCGTGTGCGCCACGTGGCCGTGAAGTGTCGTCGGCGTATATCCCGAAGGCGGCGTGGGCTGCGTCGGCGGTGGCGTCGGCGTCGGGTTCGACGGCACTGGCTGCGGGTTCGAAGGGCTCTGAGGAATTGTCGGTACGGTGACCGGTGGGCTCTGCGGGGCCGGGGCGGGCTGCCCCTGCTGGGAGGTGAGCACGTCGTCCTGGGCGTTGTACCAGTCCTGCTCGGCCTGGCCGATGAGCTGCTCGGCCTGAGCGACGAGCTGCTGGGCCTGGTCCTCCAGCGGCCTACGCTGTTCCGTGGGGAGAGGTATCTCCTGCTGCTCAAGCCGGGCGGCCTGCACGATGAGTGGGCGGGCCTGCTGGATGTCGTCGAGCATCTGCGACCACATCGGGCCGACGACGCTCGTCTCGGCTGGGCCGGCCTGCTGCTCCTCCTGGGAGTCGACGGCATCCTGACCTTGGCCGAAATTCTGGGTGATCTGGAGCGCCGCGTCGGGGTCATCAAGGCGGGCCAGCTCCGCCGCGGTCTCGGTCTGCTTGATCGCGTCCCAGGAATAGGTCAAGCCGGCCTGGAGGAGCACGCCGTCGGTCAGGAGCTGTCGGCCTTCGAGGGCCTCGAGCGACGGCCGAGTGTGCCGTGGTCGGCGGGCCGCTCGGGACCCGGGGTGCAAGCCTTGCATCTTGGGTAGCATCGGGCGTCTCATGTTGAAAATCCTCCGGATGTTAGGGACCGGACGCACTCCGACCCTCGGCGTCACGGGCGTCGCCGCGCCGCGATCGACCCCGTGTCGGTCGCGGCGGTCGCCTTCCCGATCGCTGCCTCGTCTATGCCTTGCGACTCGTGCAAGGCCTCAGTGCATCTCAAGCGGGTCGGTGCCAGTCGGTCCGAAGGGGAAACGCACGATCGACCGATTCCTTCCCGGAATTCCGTCGCGGGGACGGAAGATCGACCTTCGGATACGATGGATCGGCCCCCGGCGTCGCGCCCTCGAACGTCAATCCTGCGCCGGCGCACCGCCACGCGGCGCGGGCGGGCACCTCACGACCTGCCGCTCCCGACGGGTATTCATGACAAGTGGAATACCTGCGCGTTAAGCTCGACTATGAAACCGTGAATTGCGTCATCTTTTTCGGGAAGATTTGCCGACCGGACCCGTTTCCCTACACGGTGGACGCGCCGATTGCAGGACATTGGGTTGGGAGGATCATGCCATGAGTACCATGGGGGGATCGAGGGCTGGTAGTTCGCGGGGCTGGGGGCTTTGCCAAGGGGTCGCGGCCTTGGTGGTGGGCCTGGGATTGGCGACGGCCGTCGGCACACCCACGGCCCGCGGCGATACGCTCGACGCCGCGCTGCTGAAGGAGGCCCCCGCCGTGCTCCGCTACCTGAAGGACCACGGCTATCAGAACGTCGGCGTGCTCAAGTTCCGCATCAAGAAGGGGGCCGGGCCGGCCAGCGACCGCGTCGGGCCGCTCAACCTGAACCTCGCCAGCCGCCTGCAGATCGCCTTGGTCCTGGCCAACGACAATCGGGCTCCGCTGGGGATCATCCGCGACGCCGACGCGGTGGCCGCGACGCTCCCCGGTGCCAACCACCTGACCAGGTCGGGGCGGCAGGTGCTGTTCCGGGGTCGCTATCCGCTGGCCTGGGGCGACGAGTCGGTGGAGCCCGACGCCTTCCTGACCGGGGTGGCCGTCGTCAGCCCCGACCTGAAGCAGATGACCGTGGCCATCCTCGCCTTCGGCAAGGACGGGGAGGGACTCGAGAAGGTGACGCAGTTCACCGCCTCGACCGACGCCCCCACGCTGGCCGAAGCCGGTGAGAGCTTCCTGATCCGCGGGTTCGCCGACGAGGGGCGCGTCGAGACCGTCCGGGAGAAGGCGATCGAGGAGGCTGTGAAGGTGAAGGCCACGCCCGAGGCGAATCCGCTGCGCGACGCCGCGGCGCCGGTGGCGCTGGAGATCCGCTACGACGACCAGCCCGTCCCGCTGGAGTTCCGCGACGGCAAGGCCGAGATCCGCGACCCGCGGGAGGGGCAGAAGGTCTCGTTCCTCCTCCGCAAGGTGGACCGGACGGCGGATCGCTACGGGGTGGTGCTCGTCGTCAACGGCGAGAACACGCTGTTCAAAGAGCGGATCGCACCGTTCCACGCACGGAAATGGATCTTGTCGTCGGATCACCCGAGCACGCCCATCCTCGGCTACCAGACTGGCGAGCACACCGCGGAGTCGTTCCGGGTGCTGTCGCAGGAGGAGTCGAAGTCGGACGCGGTCCACTACGGTCCCGAGGCGGGGTTGATCACGATGGTCGTCTTCCGCGAGAAGGCCAAGTCGAAGCCGGCCGAGGGCCCGTCCGCGCCCCCGCCGCTCGACGATAAGGCGGAGGACCTGGTGGCCATGTCGCGCGGCGTGCTCCCTCGGGAGCAGCCCCAGACCTTGGCGGCGCTGAAGTTCCAGTTGCGCGAGGGGAACAACCAGGGCGACTCGCGAGCCCTCATCAAAGCGGGCGAAAGGCGCGACGACGTGGCGATCAAGGAGGTCGAGTTCCAACCCGAGCCGACGCCCGTGATGTCAGCCACGGTCACCTACTACAAGCCCTGAGCGGAGGGGGGATCGAGTCCGCTGGGTGGACCATCCCCGATGCGATCACGACGACCGGTCCGCCCAGCGGGCCCGACAACTGTCCCGAGGCACGAGCATTCTCCCCACTTTTGAAGGAGCCTCTCCATGTTCCGGACGATCCGCCGCGGGATCGTGATGACGCTGGCCGTGGCGGCCGGAGTTGCCTTGATCGTCCCGGAGGCGCGTGCCCAGACCGATTCGAAAAGAGAGCAGATCGCTGAGGTCTGGCGGAGAGCCCACGCACTTCAGGAGCAGGGTAAGCTCGCCGAGGCGTCGCGGGAATATGAGCAGGCCGTGGACCTGGCCCGGCGGCACTTCGGCCCTGAGGAAGAAATCACGGCCACTTTGATGAACAACCTGGCGATCCTGTACCGTGAGATGGTCCGGTACGCCGAGGCCGAGCCGCTCTACCGCCGCAGCCTGGCGATCCGGGAGCAGCGGCTGGGGCGCGACCACCCCGACGTGGCGCAAAGCCTGAACAACCTGGCGGGCCTGTACGATGACATAGGCCGGTACGCAGAGGCCGAGCCGCTCTACCGCCGCAGCCTGAGGATCAGGGAGAAGCAGCTGGGGGGCGACCACCCCGACGTGGCCGGCAGCCTGAGCAACCTGGCGGCCCTGTACGTGTACATGGGCCGGTACGCCGAGGCCGAGCCGCTCTACCGCCGCAGCCTGGC